>PATC01000022.1 GCA_002712285.1 Methanobacteriota archaeon | reverse complement strand
TGCTGGATATGGGGGATGATTTGAACAATTTTTTGACCAGTATGCGTCCAATAAAGTGCTCGTGCCGGGATTTGAACCCGGGTCGACGGAATGAAAACCCGCCATGATGGACCGAACTACACCACACAAGCGACAGATTCTCCGACAAACGTACCGTAAAAGAATCAATCGGAAGAACTCGGTTGGTTTTCTGGCTCGGCAAGTCCATTCCACCATTTCAAAAGAGGCAAACTTGCGATTCCTATTGCGATACCTAATGCAGTGAATGTCCAGATATTGAGTACATCTAACAGTTCCTCTCCAAACATGACGATTCCAAAAGAAAATGCCGAAAATCGTATGCTTCGTCCAATTAGTCCAGCGAAGATGAACATGCGCAAGTCCATGTTCCCAGCCCCTGCAATCCATCCGAACACCTTGTATGGAATTGGAGAAATAGCTGCGATGAAAATCCCAGCGACGCCATATCGGGTTGTTAGAGTATCCAACCTTGTCACGTTACGTTTTGATGCGAATCGTTCGATTAGAGGCCGTCCAGCTCGGCCACCTATCCAGTAACCTACGATTGCACCTCCGACCGAGGTCAGGGTAGCAACGATACTGATTAGGAAGGCACCGAGGTAGGTAGTTTCGTTCAAAGCCATTGGAATAAGTATTGTTTCAGGTGGAATAGGCTGTATTATTGCCTCCGTGAAAGTGAGTAATCCTAGACCAATTAATCCTAGACTATCCAGCCAATCGACCAAGGATGTCACGCTGGATGGAAGTTCCATCGTAGTAAGCCAACACCACTTGCGTATCAAACCCGCGTGTTCTATGGTATGTAATGAGCCGTATGTCTCAATAGGGAGTACTCTCCAGTACAGTCCATGGTCGGCGCAGCTAGGGTCCTAGATACCGGTGCGTTACTGAATCTGCCACCGAATCGCTTGTCAGGAGGCTTAGTGGCGAATAGCCAAAGAGAGGAGATAGCACGTGTCGATAAGGACCGCGCTCTACTAATCGAGGGACTCCGTCTTCATTGGCGAAATCCTTCGGCTGAAGCCTTGCAACGAGCCAAGGAGGCAGCACAGGCGTCAGGAGATATCTCAGGCCTTTCATCAGTCGATTTGGACGTGCTTGCGATTGCTATCGAGCATCGGGCGATTGTAGTTTCAGATGATCACCGTATTCAGAATGTAGCCGGACTTCACGGTGTAGGATGGCATCCTGTGTTGAATGAAGGAATCAAAGAACATTGGGAATGGGTCCTGGAATGCAAGGGGTGCAAAAAGTTGCATGCTCCTCCAGAGAATGTATCTCGATTCCGCCGTACATATGGTACATGTGACGACTGCGGCTCTAAACTCAAGCTAAAACGCGGCGGGTCCTAAGCGAAGTTCTACTATTCTTCTGATTGAGAGAATTCTACTTCTTCCTTGACTTCATTAACTGTTTTTCCTTCGACATCAATTCCCTTAGACGAGGCTTCTTCAGTTAGTGCAACATTTTCAGTACGTCCCCCTCGCTCCAAATCTGCTTCAGTGCTAGATTCTCCTCCTCCTTCTCTGAGCCCACGATTGAATTCAGTTTTCGCTTGACCAAGAGACCGTGCCAATTTTGGAAGTTGGGTTGGTCCGAAGAGGATGAAGAATAGACCTACAACGATTGCAATCTCAACAGTACCCGGCGCCATGAACCCCCTAACGGCTCCTACTTGAAAATGAATTCCTGTTGAACGGGTTTCTCGTCACGTTTCTTTAACCGCCTGAAACTGGCGGAAGGAACGCGAGTTCCGCTCCATCGTAAAGCAACTCATCTTTGTTGACAATTCGGCCATCAATCGCCGTTTTTAGCCGGTCCCCCATCCAATTGTCAAGTTGTAATCGTTCGATCACGTCGCCAACTGTCGTGCCCTCAACTACTGCCATGACTGTTTCCTTAACACCAGCCTGGTCTTGTGCTGGCCCAAAGAATCGCAGATGGATTTTCCATGCAAAGACCTCTGCCATGTGTGTCCGAATTGTTGGACAGTATTTCACGACTCGGAACAGGTGTTATGACTCTCCGAGGTGCAGTAAGGGGCATGAAGGAGGTTCTTGGCGTTGAAGAACTCTGGCGTATCTACCCCATGGGGGATTCCCAGGTCAAGGCACTTCGAGGCGTTTCTCTCTCTATATTTGAGGGGGAGATGGTAGCCATAACCGGTCCTTCAGGTAGTGGAAAGACAACACTTCTCAATTGTATCTCTACTCTCGATTCCTACGATCGAGGTAGTGTTCGATTTGAAGGCGTTGATATAAGCACAATTGGGGAGGCCGAGCGTACTAGACTTCGTGGCCATAAGATGGGTTTTATCTTTCAGCAGTACCATTTGCTTCCAGTTCTAACAGCGATAGAGAACGTTGAACTTCCACTCTTGTTGATGGGTGTCCCGCACAAGGAAGCGCGACAAAGTGCTTTGGATACTCTCAAGCTGATGGGATTAAAATCACGGGCGAATCATCGCCCTTCGGAACTATCGGGCGGGCAGCAGCAGAGAGTAGCAATTGCTCGAGCTATAGTGCATGAACCTCGCGTATTGTTCGCCGATGAGCCAACAGGCAATCTTGATTCTGTGACCTCTGGTTCTATTCTTGCCGCTTTAGAGGAACTCAACCGTGCCAAGGGGTTGACGATTATCTTGGTGACTCATGATGAGGGGGTATCTTCTCGCTGTGGGCGCATCCTTTCTCTTGCAGATGGCTGTCTTGTTGGGCAGGAAGAGGAGTAATCGGCATGAGCCGTGTGCGTATTCTAGCGCCTTGGTTGATTGAATTACTCGTCGCAGTTGCGTTAGTGGCATACCTATTGATCTCGCAATCCCGGATATCCTTCTGGCTTCTTGCTATGAGTATTCATGTAGCTGTTCGTGTCGCTATACATGCATCATTATCTCCGAGAATTCGTATGTTGGCAAGCATCTCATTCAGAGATGTTGCTGTGCGACGCCGTTCAATCGCAATAGTGTTCTTTGGTCTAATGTTGGGTTCTGCAGTTATCACCAGTTCACTTGTAGTAGGGGACAGTTTCGATGCAACTCTTGAGGACCGATTAGTATCTAGTCTTGGTCAGACAGATTGGGCAATCGAAGGTACGGATCCAATTACGGGTATGCCTGTAATGATGAATCAAACTCGAATCCAAGAGGCGCTTGATGTAATTCTGTCCGACTCTCAAGTGGATGGTGTAAGTGTCGAATTGCATACCCAATCTTCCGCTATTCGATTAGACGGTTCTAGGGTTGATCCAAGTGCATTATGGCTCGCTCCTAATCTATCTGCACGATCTGAAGGCCCTTGGTATACTCCTGCATCTGGCTGGTCTACTTTGATTAACGCTAATGGAGTTGGAGATGAGCCTGCATTCATCAACCAAGCCTTTGCTGATTCGTTGGGACTCGCAGTAGGGGATTTTGTTAATCTTTCTTGGACGCAAATGTTAGGCGAGGAAGTAAATCGTCAGAGTCACCAATTCAAAGTAATCGAAATTCTTCCATCTAATGGCCTTGGTTGGCCAGTAGCAGTTCAACCTCTCCTAATCACCGATATCGATCGAGCACAAGCGTTACGGAACCTATCTGGTATCGTTACTAGGGCCGTTGTATCTGGTCAAGGATCTGTTATGGAAGGTTATCTCAATGAGGGTGTAGAAGGGCTGATTGAGACTACCTTCTCGGCCTCGATGGTTGCAGAAGATTCTGGTTTTGAGTGGTCTAATGCAGGTCCCGGTGAGACTATGACTCTCTCTCGTACAAGTGCGGGTGGATTGCTTCATTCTGGTGATATAGGTGGTATTGATTCAACCTTGAGTGGAGTATCTGAGATACGTAGTCGTTCCATTGCAATTCTACCAATTGGAGATGTCTTTTCAGATGAGGATCGTTGGACTGTAATGCCAGGAGATGAGGTACTAGGTATCTACTCAGGAGGTCATATTGAGCCATCTGATGTCGTAATTGTCACAGATGGAGGCATCGTAAACATTGGATTGAACGGTAGTGTAAGTGTCGATGTGATTGATGGTATTGAGGAGTCTGCCTCCTTGAATCATTTCTACGATGGTTCATTCATCCAGTTTTATGATTCAAGTGATGAACTACCTGCTGGTTATCCGATTACACCACCTACGAAAGAGCCGTTCTCAATGGCTGTATCCGATGCTATTCATGTATCCTTCATTGTGGATGATTCTGCAAATCTTGTGCGTTATGATGATGTGAATTGGGTTCCAATTCCGGTTGATATCTCTGGATCTGTTGATTCTTCTATACTTGCCACGGACGGTGATACTATTGCAGGATTGTATTCTGGACTTTTCGGTTCTCATGTCTGTAAGGTTGTCTCAGATGCCACGAATTGCATAAATTCTGGTTTGGCGAATTCAATTGCCGTGATTGATGGCCATGTTTTCGTCTATGGTCCTAACGGGGTAGAGGTATGGGATGCTGAAAGAGGATTGATTAAATTGCCCTTGGGAAATGCTTCTGTCCTTGGCCTGAATAGTGCAGGGGTTTTAGTCGATGATGGGACGCTTCTAGTTCCTTCCGCTAACGGTACTTCGTTAATCGCTGGTCCTACTTTACCTCCTGATTCAGATGGTCGTATCATATTGATACACAATGAAACAGTATTCTCTTCGACTGCGTTGGGCGCAGTATCTTCTTCACCTTACAAGCCGTTTCGTCCATTTCTTTTTGATGGGTATGAACTAGGCTTAGGAATACGAGTTCCAACGCTACTGATTGCTGAGGAAGGTGAACTGGATTTTGGAGATGGCGAACTTCTTCTGAAAACTGATTTCAATGTCTCAGGTTTTGTTGTCGTTGAGAAGCATCTCACAGAAAGCCGTTATTCGTTGAATATCAGTGAAGGTTCAGTTATGACATCTGATTTGCTACTGGATGATTCTGAACTTGAAGCAATCGAATCTGCAGTTCTTGGTGCGATCACTATGGAGGCTGCTGAACGTATTCTGGGGTCCGAAGTTCCCCGTACCTCTATTTTCGTTGATATTCCTAATGATGCTATCCTTGCTACCCAAATTATTGTTGCACTCAACGAGTGGGCAGACGCACGAGCGGATTTAGCTTCCTCAGAAGCATCGTTAATTCAAGTCAAGCGGGAAGCTGTCGAATCGATCGACGGTGCTGGCGATTCGTTCTCTATCCTTTTCTTGACTTTCGGGATATTCATTATCGCCGCGGGAGCGATGCTTATCGTCAATTTACAAGTCATTTCTGCGGACGATAGAAAGAGAGATTGGGGTATCTTAAGAGCGATTGGTGGTTCCTCAAACGATATTGGTTGGATTATTCGCATCGAAGGCGTAATTCTTTCCGCTCCTGCCTCGGTTTTTGGTGCTTTCTCAGGCCTAGTTGTTGCAGGATTGATGATGAGTGCTCTTGATGCATTCTTCGTCGCAAGTTTTGGTGTTGGTTTCTCCTTTGCATGGGATTGGTCATCGTTAATTTTCGGGGCTACGATAGGTTTTCTTCTCTCAGTCTTTACTCTTTCTCTCACAGCATTGTTTCTCTCTAGGAAAGATGTTCTGTCTAATCTTCGTGGCCTCCCTCAGTCGTCTACATCTTCAGGACTTTTACAGGTCTTATTGACGCTCATGACTGGTGCAGGTGCCATCGCTGTGTGGGGGATGTTTCTCCTGATACCTGATACGTCAGGTGGTTTAGATCATCTGCTCTGGGTGTCGGGTGGTGCCTTACTTATTCTGACTCTCCATTTGCCACTTAGTTCAGCATTCCATCGAATTCTTCCAGTTAGGGCTGAATTCCTATCATCTATTCACACAAATAAGGAATGGGCGTCCATCATTTCATCATCCATCATAGGTATATCGATGGCGCTATGGGTCTTGTTAGATGGGCCTATTCGTTCTGGGATGGAAGCATCCGATCTTTCTCTAATTGTATCAGGAGCATTCATGGTCATTGGTTCAGTAATGCTTGCCGGCTCACTTGGGCCCATTATTGTTGGAGCAGTCATTCGCCGTTTGTTCTCATTTAATCCTAGATATTCTGCGATGGCTCATCTCGCCTTGTCATATCCAAAGGCCCAGGGTAGTCGTACGCTACTAACAATGTGTACGTACAGCGTGGTAGTGTTCGCTTTGATAGTTCTATCAGGGTATAGCGCATCTTTTGGCGCATACATAGAGGATATTGGTGAGGATGCACGTGGCGATTATGATATTGTCATAGTGGGGGCCGGGCAAGGGTTAGATCTCTCCGTAATGGAGGCATGGTCTGAGCAAGACTTGGCTCGTAACGGCATTGAGTCATATTCCCAACTTGAGATTGGCACAGGTATCCTTACGGCTGAGGATGTCGAACCTCGGTACACTCAAGTGCGAGGCTTCAATGAGTCGTTTATCGATGGGGGAGCCTTACCTCTAAGCGATTGGGATTCCTCTCTCGCAGACGATCAGAAAGAAGTATGGCTTGCAGTGCTATCAGACCCTTCGCTAGCTATTGTAGATGCTTCAGTGGCTCAGGACACATACACTACATTAGGGGGGCTGACTCAATCAGGTTTAGGTTTGGGCGTAGGTTCGTCCATTGATTTACGTGATCCACAGCGTTCCATGCTGAGCACAGAGGTTCGCATCATAGGAGTTCTCGATGAAGATGCCTCTCTTCTGATGTCGGGAGTTCTGCTTCAAGAGGATTCAGCTGTATCTTTGTTGACCACGACAGAGCCGATGGTGTGGGTAAATGTGCAGAATAATCAGGATTCGATGATTATTGCAAGTTCACTACAAAGTGAACTCGGAGCTGATGGTGCCACAGTCCTTGTTGTGGAGGAACTATTTGATCAAATTCGAACAGTTCTAGTGTCCTTGCTTGGTCTTGTGCGGGCTTTCCTCGCAATCGGATTAATCGTCGGCATCATCGGATTGGCGGTTGTAACAAATCGGTCCCTTAAACAACGAAACATGCAGATTGGAATTATGCGTGCAATAGGGTTCCAGCCGCGAGAGGTCTACATGACCTTTGGATTGGAGGTTTTCTGGACGAGTGGTGTAGGGGTGATCTCAGGTGGGGTAGTTGGTTTTCTTCTCCATTGGGTCTTGTATCGAACAGTAGTCGCTACAGATGCAAGTACCTTTGTTATCCCGATTCTTGAGTTTGTTATGATTCCACTCTTTGCCATCTTATTTTCTTTGTTTGCAACCGCTCCGTCCTTGCTTAAAACTACTCAAATCCCTCCTTATTCTGTAATGAAATCGGTGACCTGACTTCACGTTTATCGAAAATGCCACAAATAGAACGCTCCAATCCGGAGATTCGGTACTTTTCAAACACTCTTTTCTATCGTTCTTCCCCAATTGTATAAATAGAGATGATAGTCCTAAGCAGCGCTTGACCAATGGGGGTCATGACCATGAAGAAGACGCTATCGTTGATGATGATTGCACTAATGATTGCAAGCACGCTGCTATACATCGTGCCTGAAGAACTGAATGAAGAGAGCGCGCCAGCTGAAGCCGGCCGCCAAGGAACATATGAGGTAAAACTCCACGATGTTACGTCTCCGCGTGAGACTTACATTGATGCATTTTCCGGCGATGCTCGCAACCAGATTGAGGCTGGTACAGACGTAAAATTCGTACTAGTGATTCTCAATGATGGCGATGTGCTGATTGAGAATCTGAATGTTCAGGTTGATGTTATTGCTAACGCCGACGGGGCTAATCCGATTCGAATTGCTGGTACTGATCAAGGGTCTGGCGGCGACGAAGCCATTGGCCTGACTCAATTCGGTGCAGCTTATGACAACCTATCTGCAGGCGATTATCTCGCTAACGGAGCATACACTGTCCGTGAGGGTGGTTGCGATGGTCAGACACCTTGCGATGACCTTGTTTGGACTCCCTCAAACGCAGGAACTTACCGTGTCCGCGTTACGCTAGAGGATACCACTAGTCAGGATACTGATCTAACTAACAACCAGATGGAATTCGATGTCACAGTTGTTGACTGGAGTGATATCGGTGTATCCATCTGCTGGCTTGACGGTAACGATTGTTTCTCTGATGAGCAGGCTGCTAGAACACAGGCTGTTTCCGCAGGAAACGCGGCCCCATTCCGAGTTTCTATCTCTGCACACAGCAGTATCGATGACTGGCAGGCTCGTGAGGCCAAGATGAGTGTCTCCTTCACAGGTTCTTTCGATGGACAGATGTCCACAGTCGATGACCCCCAGAACCCTGGAAGCCAAGCCACAATCGACTCTTTCCAAGGCCAAAGTCCTGAATACATTCTCGGTAACAGTACCACTGGAGTTGAGGTCTGGCACAATGTCTCTGACATTGAGCAAACCTCTGACAATGGAGCCCACCCTAACCCGTGTGTTGCTAATGATAACCCCTGTCTCCAAACTCGTATGTTGATTGATGCTGATCAGGTATTCTCTATTGATGGATACATGGTTCCTGATACAGCCTCCACCTCTGGATTCGCTGCGTTCAGTGTGTCCGTCGAATTCGGTGGCCACACGATTTACACAGGCGAGGCTCTTGATGAGTCCACTAATGATACTCAGGGTTCGACTCTCGTCAATTATGAGTCCGTATCTGAGATTGACGACCGCGCTGGAAATAACTTCGGATCCATTACTGGAACTTTCGGTGTCTTCCACAATATTCGCATGCAGAGCCTCACTCTAGGTGATGACGGTGTGTTTGGCGGCGTCCTTAACGTAGGCCAACAATGGCTCAAGGCATCAGTTCTACACGATGGTTCTGACCAGACTAATACTTACGACTGGAACGTTACTTTCCAGGTCACAGGGCCTGATGGCAACATGATGGAGTATTGGGCAGATGAATGCACAATGATGGAGGGTGAGGAGGCTTACTCTCACAAGCTCTTGGGTGTTGACGACTCTGGTATGGAAGGAGCCACGATGGAAGGTATCGCATGTATGCAGGTATTCATCACACCAGGTGACCACACTATTCGTGCTATAGCTAACTTCCTCGAGCCATCTCTTTCAGAGTTGACGGCATCCGATAACCAGCGTGCTACCCAGATTGAAGGTATCAACGATATTCCTAATGTAGACATCCGCTTAGGTGATCTCTTGAACGATCCGCCTGTTGTGGGTGACCCTCTGTTCTTTGAAGCTCGCGCTTCTGATTCTGAGACCGAAGATCCATCTATGCTCAGTTATGCATGGCAACTCTCTGGAGGTACTCGCGCAGAAGTAGACATAGACACATGCATGGAAGGAGTTGGGATGACAATGTGTAACCTCGACTTCACTGACTTCATGTGGATTGGCGGCAACTCTGTCAAGTTGATTGTTTGCGATGAATTCGGCGCATGTGGCGAAGATATCCAGCAGATCAACGTTTGGAATCGCTTCGGTCCTCAGGAATATTCTGGTGGCGAGGGTGATGCAGCATGGACTGCAAACTATTCTCTCACCTACAATACCGCAGTCGGTACCAATGTTACCATCACCAATGCAGATGCTATCACCGGCGCTGACCTTGGAATGACTGCAAGTTATGACTCTGTTGTTGCATTCAACGTAGGTCCTGGAAATGATCCTAGTGGCACCCAAATGTCATACTACACGTTCACCCCTGTCGATGTTGGCCCTGAGTCCCTAGTGGTCTCTTTCGCAGGCGACATCAACAACGATTACTCACTTTGGTTCCAAGGTAGTACCGGTTGGACGTCAATGTCGACTCTGAAGACAGCTAATGACGCCGGCGGAGTAACTCTCAGTTGGAGTCAGCCAGGTGATATCCCTAATCTCAAGGATACTACCTACGCTGTGTTCATTGCTTCCAGCACGGACGAACCTCCGGCGACTGGTGTTGACTGTAATGGTGTTACACGTGGTGCAGCCGGCGAAATCGTTGTCAGTTGGGACTATGTTGACAGTGCATTGTTGGATACTAACGAAGATCGCATCGAGTTCCTCGTGGATGATGACGTCAAGCAAACCCTGAATGTCAGTTCCACATCACATACGTTCGTCGGTGTTCACTCTCAGGCATACAAGTTCGATGTCCGCGTCGTTAATGGCGTTGGCTCGAACTCTACCATCTGTTCCCATGCATCAATTACTGCAGACGGGCAGGTCGATCCTGCCCCAACTGTATCTGGTATGACGGCAACAGTGTCAGCTACTGATATCACATTGAACTGGAATGCTGAGAACGTCGATGATGTAGATCATTGGATGGTTTGCTGGTCGGTTGGTTTCGACTTCGCAGCATCTGATTTCGATGGTCTATCCTGTCAGGAGATGACGGATGCATCCACTTCCGTCACTCTATCCAAGCAGGACGTATGTGCTGGCACCTGTGCTGGTGAGTACTTCTTCGCTGCAGCAGGTGTCGATGCGAACAACAACATGGGTTCCGACGCAGCACAGGCTAAGGTAGACCTCTCTGAGACTGTAGTCGACCCAGGAACTACTCCTGGTGAGCAAACTGAGGAAGTTGAGAGCGGCATTTCTCAGAACGCAATCATGGCGATTGTCGGTGTTGTTGTAATTGCAGTTATCGTTGGCGCGGTCATCTTGACTCGCGGTGGCGGCGGCGGCGGCGACGACGAATTCGACTACTGATTGGTCTAACCAATCACGTAAGGTTCGCCCCAGGGTCCTTGAGGGACCCGGGGGAGTTCCCAGTTTTCGCTCGACGAAGGCTGTTGAATACTATTTTTCTATCTTGTAGGGGGGCTAGGTTGCAATGTGTTGTGATACATGTTTTTTTGGTAATCTGCGTTTTTTTTTTGATCTGATTCACTTACAATCGGAAATAATTCCTAGATTCTGATGTTACAAACTAAACGTACTATTCTGAAAATGTCGCAAAAAATATCATCATTTTTTCGCTTAATTTGCGGTTTTTCGTTTGTCAATCAAACTATTCGCACCCATATGGTTATATCCAAAATAGAGCCTCATTTGCTGTGCATACAGTGGGGTATGTGAAATGATGACAAAGAAGAATGTGACAACAAGTATCGGCTGGCTCGTATTGACGCTGCTGATGTTGGGAATGAGCTGGAGTGCTGCAGTAGCCCCCGCCACTGACGTGGCGTCGGGTGCCGAGGAGATCGACATTGTCGATGAATCCGAGGATGTGCTGGCACTTCCTGAGAATGACGTAATGATTGGATTGGATGAATTCGATCCAGCCAAGGAGCTGCTCGGAAGCCGAACAGAGAACTCCAAGACCTACATTGGTGAAGACGGAGAACGTCTCGCTGTTGTAGGAGCCGGTGCAATGCACTATCTTGAAGATGGCTCTTGGGAGGAAATCGATCTGAATATCGATTCCACTGCGACTGGCTGGGAGGTCACAAAGAACTCCTTTGAAACTCAGTTCGCTAACAACCTCCAGGATGGCGTAACTATCCAGTTGGATGAGAATATCGATCCGATTCGCTTTGGACTCAACCCAATGCCTGCTTGGTTCTTCGGCGAGGGTTTCAGCCCTATGCCTTACCTTGAGGAGCCAGCTACTGAGGCAATCTCTGTTGGCGCTAACGTCATTCGATATCCGGTGAACACTAACGCCGAAATCGATTACGTGGTTACCAGTGATGGCGTCAAGCAGAATTTGAACATCCGCGACATGCCATTTGCTCCGGATGGCTTCGAAGGTCACTTCGGCCTACAAGAGACCATGATTATCCCTTCGGGCTATGCTCTCTTCATCGAGGATTCCATGATTGAGGAAGGTGGCAAGTTGACCACAACGAACACCAGTATTGATGTTCGCAACCTCGAAACAGGTGAACTACTCGTAACAATTGGTCGACCTTTGATCTATGATCAGAGCAACTTCAATGGCGAATCGCCTGATGGCCACCTCGGCCTCTATGTGATTCGTTCATATGGCGAAGTCATCGAGATTGCCACTGTTGTTGATACCGATTGGCTTCTCAGCGAAGAACGCGTTTACCCTGTTCAGATTGACCCCACTATCAATCAGGGATCTCAGCGTGCAGGATACGCATACTACTATCGCACCACTGGATGGTGGTCTTCCACATACGAGCGTGCATACTCTACAAACAGCATGTATAGCATCGGAACATGCCGTGGATACCGCTCCGTACAGTCCTGCACTACGAGCAGCAGTTACAGTTTCTACTATCGCTATGCTTGGTACCGTTTCGACTTCAACAACGCAGTCCCGACTGGTGCAACTGTCCAAGACGCTGATTTCTACGTCCATATGGGTCGGTATAGAGCAGGTTCTGCTGCAATGACCATGACTGTTCTCAAGTCCGGTTCAAGCCAGTCCTCAAACCATATCGATCCAAGTTCATACCTCTACAGTAGTGGATATTTGTTGAACCGGTACATCCGTAACAGTGCTGCATCAAGCAGTACTACAACACTTTCCGACCCGGGATATTACTGGAGCGGAATGGTTTCTAGAACACTCGACTTCAACAGCAATGGCGAATCTGATATTCAGGACGCAATTGACGGAAATGCTGCAGGTAGCAGCGGGCACATTATCGGGCTCGGTCTAAGGAATGGTAACTCAAATGAGCCATTCTGGTACATGTGTGGCACAAGCACCTACGCATACTGTAACGCCGCGGGTGAACTCCCAAGGATTGCAATCAGCTACACTGGCGGTAGCGACACCAGCCCACCAATTGCTGATTTTGCTCCTTACACTGGACTTACAACCTACCGTGAGGACGCCCGTACGTTCTACATCGGCTTGACAGATGGTTCAGGAGTGGACACCACTAGTGCTCAAGGTCCACGACTTCACTACCGTGTGAATAACGGCTCATACTCAGCTGTAGCCGCGACCTCGATTGGCACCTGCCTTGCAGGATCTAAGTGTAACTTCAAGGCTCAGATTCCTGCTGTGAACCTCGGCGATTATGTCGAATACTTCTGGGCATACCGTGACTTGTCTACAACTGGTCCAAACAATGGCCCCAATACAGGCACGACGCCATCCGGCGGAACTGGAACGCCTGCTTCAATCACGCCTCCTTCAAGTCCGTACAATTACTTCGTACAGGATGTGGAAGATGCTCCGCATGATCAGCGCAAGACACAGATTGCAGTTAACGAGCAGAGCAACTACTTCTACTATCAGGCCCGAAATTTCTTCACTTACCAGGTAACAATGTGGGAGAACAACCGTGAATACATGATTGAACTCGATACCAGCAATTGTGGCACTGGTTCTGCGTCTTGTTTCAAGACAAGCGGTCTACAGTGGAATGCGAAGTATCTAGGCTCTCGCTACAATACATACACCACCTCTGCTAGTGTGACAGCAAAGTCCGCCAATATCCCAGGTCTCACCTTCGCGGCCGATGACGGTCCTGGAATGAACCTAATGTACTACTGGGATACGACCACATCTTCCCTAGGTGTCCTTGGTTTGGGCACTCAGACTGGCATTGATGAGGTGGTTTCAGGTGGCCTCACCCAGACAACTCTGTCTAGTGGTAACACTGACGACGGATATGTCCGAGTTGTAATGCCTCCTGATTACACTGGTTACTTTGGTGACTTGCCATTGAACGGAACGACCTACTGGTCGAGCACCTCTAGGAACATGGCTTGTGTTGGTTCGAACGGATACTTCTACTTCGTTCGCGGTAACCCTGCCTACTGCACTACATGGTTCTCTACGAGCTACAAGTTCAATGGATTCAACGTAGGTGTCACTGACACCCGATTCAATGCGGCCGGTGGACCTAACATCGTGTCTAAGGCTAGTAACATCCGCCCAACACCTGACACTTTCCCGCCTGTTGTTGACCACGCTGGTCTGATGGATTCATACACGGAAGATGGTCGAACAATCAAGTTCACAATGAGTGACGCAGGAGATCCTCCGACCGGATTGAATATCACTGCAGGTCAGGATTCCAACGGCGACCTTTACCGGCCGTTCATTAGGTATCAGACAATGGATTCAGTTAACGGTTCCACGACATGGTCTAGCGCTACTGTAGTTCCGATGACGCCTTCAGGCGGATTCACCAGCTGTGAGATGACAGAGTGTGATTGGTCCGCAATTATCCCGGGCACATCCCGTGGCAACTCGGTCCAATACACCATTCACGCACGTGATAACAACGGTAACATGGTGAACACCTCTGCATTCTCGTATGATTTGGTTACGCCAACGAAGGTCATGACAATTGAGTGGCATGACCAGAACTGTGGATTCGGTTCTCAGTACAAGTGTAGCTGGCAAGTTAAGCTCTACGACGTCTCGAATGAGATCGAGTTCCTCTACGATACTTCCAGTAACATGTATTACGATTACGAGAAGGTCGGTTATCAGTCGCCCAATGGCGCTCTTGGTGAAGACATTCTTGGCCGAGGCAGTGGATACCAGTCTGGATTCACAGCCTCTCGCTGGACAGACAACTACCGTATCGCTACCGATGGGAACAACCACGGTTACGAGGCATTCCAAGTTGGCATGACTGAGTTGTTTAACTACGACGAGGAGTTGACAGGTTCTTCCAACGGTCGTCCTTACACCTACTACTGCACACGCTACTGGAGCAGTTACAGAAACCAGTGCAGTACGACCATTGATCTACCTGCAGGCTTCGATTTCGAATACTTCGGAACAACCTACAGCGGTAACAGCAGCCACAAGATTCACGCGATTCGCCACGGCGCAATGCAGTTCTCAACCAGTTCCTCTAGCAACTCTGCACAGATGATGTACTACGGTTGGGGCTCCACTATGCCTGCTCTACCATCTACTGGAAGTTATGTCCGTAACGTTGACCTTGCTCCATGGTGGGGTTACTATGCATCCTACTACTGCTATGGCGGTTCAAGTAACAACGAATGTTCAATCAGATCTAAGGTGATTCCATTCGATGGTGCTGGAACTGATGTCTCTGCAGACATTAATCAGGATACTATCTGGGATCTTGAGATGAGTCCGATTCGGGTTAATCCTGCGAATGGTGACTATGTTACCGTCAACGCTGACTTGACTATCGAGTCCGGAGTTACTATTGAGATTGCAGAGGGCAAAGGTATCTTGTTCAATGGGGCTTGTAACAAGCTCTGGGTGAACGGAACCGAGGATCTTCCTGTGAATTTCACAGATCTCGGAACAACCTCTGCTAACGCACTTGGTTTGGCATTCACGAACGGTTGCACAGCAACCACTGGAACGCACACCACCGAGGACCGTCACCAGTTCACTTTCGCGAACTTCGAGAACATGACAGTCGCAATCAGTGCGGGTAGTGCTCATGGTAACGCTCCACGCTACAACGGTAATGTGGGTGACTTCCTAATGGAGAACATGACCTTCACCAATGTCGGTAAGGCGATTAGTCACGGCAGTGGTCAAGGAACATCATTCACGATGACTGGATTCAGTATCAGCGAAGCTGCTGATGCTTGTATGGATCTACCTGAGGATTCGATTGTTGAACTCCGATGGGGTACAATGGATGAGTGTAACACAAACTGGAATGATTGGGGTGGCGCGATTGTCAACTACCCTGGTTCCAGCGGTGGTTCCCTAACTATGGAGAACGTCACCATCACTGATGCCCGTTCTAACGGTATTAGCGTCGACTTCGATGACCTATGGTTGAGCAACGTCTCGATTACCATCCCTGATTTGGCAACTGATGCTGGACGCCCAGGAACTAACTGGAATCCTGACGGTGCAGTATATCACGACCCAACCAGTACCTCTGGTTCGTCGTTCTACGCGTACAACCTCGATCTTGAGGGGTATTATCGTGCAGTATACACCCAAGCGACTGACTCCGTTACGATGGATGATATCGTAGGAACTGGCATGGAGGGCTTCATCTCGGTGATTCCTGCAGGTTCGAACACGGTAATGGGGCCAACTGGTGATGATGCTGTATTCCAAGACATTGATGTCACTGGAACCAGTAGCAGCCAATCGCAGTTGTATCTGGAAAGGACTCGTCCGACTTCGATTGATAACGTCGCGTTCACCACAACCGGAACAGCTCCTGGTCTGCACTTTGCAGGCAGTTCTCCTGATTCTGGCAAGGTCTTCGTCAACAACTACGATGGAGCTCATATCGGTGTTTACGGATGCGGATGGAACGTCGAGGCTAAGGCAGTCGTAATCGACACTGACAATACCGGTGTCGTCTCAAACTGTGGTTCATCCTCTTCGTCGAACATGGTGACAATTTCGGAAGCCGACTTTGATTACTCTGGTAGTACTCATGGCGCAGCATTTGCACAGAACACAATTCTAACAATCGCTGTATCTGACATTGATTCTGACTTCGTAAACATTGGACAGTCCCACACTGGAGGAAGTGTCCGATTGATTGACATTACCTATGGAACCGATGACTGTGTCACAGCGACCAATGGATATGAGGGACAGAACACTTGTCCAACATTAGTCAGTCATCCTACTGGTGAATTGTTCGTCGGTGAGACCGCAACTGTTGGAGTATACCGAACCATCAACAATGCTAACACCTACGTTGCTGACCACGCAGTTACGACAACCGTTGTCACTTCAAGTGGCACTTGTCCTGATGTAGCAGCAACAGGAGCTTGCACGGTGAATGAAGTTGCAGTTGTTGGTACTGTTCGTACTGCTGGCGGCGCCAATAACGGCCTCGCTGAGGCTTGGTTGATTACAGATCGATTGGAGTACTCTTCCTCTGGAACTGTCGTCACTGATTCTTACACTGAGCACTCATTCAGCATCGCTGGAGGCGCAGGTCAGAACATCACAACACCAGCTGATGTATGGTATACTACCAACTACAACGATCAGAGCCACGATCTCCCATTGGAGGTTGGCGAACGAGCAGACTTCATGCTCGAGGCTTATCCACAGGATTGGAACGGACCAACCAAGGATTGTAATTTCTTGAATGTCGACGATGGTTCTGGAACTGGAAACACGTCCTCATACATTGGTGCTAATGGCGAGAGTTATGCTCTCTACACTCTGCAGATCATTACACTATCTACGAACCTGGTTCTAGACAACTGTAATCTGCACCTGAATGGAACCAAGTTCAGCGTGAACAGTTCGGCTACTAACAGTCCAACAATCACGCTACGTAATGGAGCAAAGCTGCTTCTTACTGGTGGTGTCGCATCAGGCGGCGTTGACGGATACATCCGTGGCACTTCCAGCCTCTATGGTTGGACGATGAACATCGAGAATGGTGAGTTCAACATGGATCACAGTTTCATCCGCGATATGAAGCACGATTCCACTACCATGAGCGGTCTACTAATTGGTGAAGGCGCTACAATGCGTATGGAGAATAATTCCTACGCACTCGGTTCCTTTGCGAGCAATGCTGACATGGCTACCATCAAGGTCAACGGTGGTACTTTGATTACAGACGATGCTCGAATCAGTAACAATCAGAACACCGGTGTAGGTCTCCATATTGAGAACTCTGCGTCAACTGATATCGACGATATCACTGTTGAGAACGCAGCCACTGGAATTGTAGTTAAGAGCGCGGCTCCATCCATCGATGACTTCACTCTTGCTAACAATGACGTTGGTATGGAGAACTACGGTGGAATGAGTCTTCCGACCATTTACCGTTCCCCTCTCCTACAGGGTCAGTCTGGATGGGTAACTCATGAAATCGATATCACACGTTTCGCTAACGATGACGATGTAGTTCAGATGGCATTCAACTCTGTCTACGCTGGTGGTAATGCTCACTACTACGCATACAGTACAAGCTACTACTACATGATTTACGATCGTCTGCGCATCTATGTTGATGATGGCACAGGTTCTGACTTGGACAATGACGGCTCCGATGAGGATTTGATTACTTACGGTCACCCAATGACCCTCAACACGGACTCAGCCTCAAATTACGGCGAGCCTCCTCACTGGGACTGTAACGCATACGGCTACAAGAACAACCCTGGTGGTTCCTACCAGTATGCGTATTATTGGTACATGATTAACTACGGTCCATCCCAACTTCAGGCGAACGGATCGAGCAACAACCCGCCTCTGAACTTCGGATTCAGGGTCAACTCTGCAGATGGTTTGACTCAGAGCACGAACTACTACCCTCGTCACTGGTGGGGTGCATACTGGCCAAGCTGGTATCCTCAATCCCCTGACTCAAACCGTGGAATGTGGGGGTCATACGGTTCCTGTATGGATTACGCATACCGCTACGGAACCCCTAACCCGGCTGGTTTCAGAGTCGAATTCCCACCAGTATCTACCCCTGCTTCAAACTATGATTCGGTTACCTTGAAGGTCGACGTATACCACAACAGGAACAACTACTTCGAAGACCGTTTCGACTTCCTCTACCGTGGAGGCACAGACCACACCACAATGGGACAGTGGGCGCGCGAGTTCGGCGTTGCTCAGATTGACAATGGTCAGATTACCGGTTCAGATACTGGTATTCTAGTCAGTGGCGGACGAGCGGCTGGAAGCATTAGTGATGTAACCATCACTGCACCAGCTAACGAAGGAATCCTCGTTGATGGTTCCAACGCCATGGTATTCGATAATATCAACGTCACACAGGGTGCGTATGGTGTTCGCCTAACCACTTCCGGTGCAGGCAGCACTACCATGACGAACATGGAACTCTATGACCAGACACAAAGTGGTCTAGTTCTAGCTGGTTCTACAGGCCTCACCTTCGGAGGAGAAATTGTTCAGTCCGCAACTTCAGGAATCAATGTCCTGAGTTCAAGTTCGGTTGATTGGGCCTTTGATAGCCTCATGGTTCGTGATTCTTCAGTAGGAATGAACCACGCAGGATCTGGAGATGTCCGCATGTTGGATTCAACCTTCCAGGATAACACCGATGATATGACAATCGGCGCGGGCACCGTGACGTATGTCGAGGGTACGATAACCGATCAGGCAGTTTCTCAGACCGTTAATGTGAATGGTGCTGGAGAATTCTCCAGAAACCGTCTCTATGACGTAACACTGGAAGCTGACTCATCAGCAGCACCAGATGTTAACCTGAAGCTCCTAGATGCAGACATGCGTCTCGTGGCTACTGCCAAGACCGGTTCAACCGGTGTTGCGGAAGACATGGAGTTCACAGCATACACTGTCGACTACTCTGGACATCAATCGAAGAACCTCGCAGGAATGACTCTAGCTGGCGTGCATGTCAATGAATATACCAGTAGTTCACGTGACTTCCGATACATCATGGAGACTGTCACTCTAGCAGACGTTCCAACGAATGCTGACACCATAGACATGGTAGAGTCGATTGACGCCCACGTGTGTTACCGATACACGTCTAGTTCTTACAACAACTTGCGTTCTTGTTCGAACGTCGGCTATGGAAGTACAGCCACAGTAGGATCACTCACCCAATACGACGCATACTATGCTATGGCTGGGGAGCAGAATGACAAGGTCATCCTAATGGATCACGCTTACAACTACATGGATAGCGCTAACCCTGCATATTTCAACAACTCCATAATCTTCGTAACTGGCGGATATAACGGAGTCGGTGACATCCGAATGGAGTATCCTTACACTCAGGTGATTAACATGGACAACACCACAGTCATCTCTGTTGGAGAGGATAACGGTGACCGTTCACATGCATACAGGTTGGGTAACTCCGGAACTTACAATCACGCTGGATGGAATGTGAATAACTCTGACCTAGTTGGAATTGCGACAATGGCTTCTGGCCGTGGTTACTACGGTGCTCCTGCGGAGTTCGTTCTCACGAACAGCACAGTATCTCACTATCGCGTACCACCCAGTGGCAGCTCAGTTGAATACAACGACGTCTGTGTTTCAACAGCAGGAATTGACGATGTTCTTATCGAGAACAACGTGTTCTACGATTGTCAGGCTGGTGTAATGATTCCATACAACTACTACGCTTACTCGACCTACTACAGTGGAACTGGTACCGATGACATGATTGTCAGAGGTAACACCTTCGTCGACACTACATCACTTGGTTTCTGGGCATACCTGAACACCAAGGCGGATGATATCCTAATCGAGGACAACACCTACACTGGATCTACAATCCCAACGTATGGTGTCTACATCCAGGATGCAACGACTAACTCCATTGATATCGTCGATAACGATATTCTTGCTGAGAACCCGATTTACTCTCGCAGTGGAAAGCAGTGGGACATCGATGGGAACACCATTCGTGGTGTTAGCAGCGCATCTAACGCTGGTATCTATGTCCAGAGTGGTCATGGAACCATCACCGACAACGAATTGATTGATGCTGACGGTGGTATTGCTGTTTACGGAGTCCGTGGTAGCAACGATGTTGACATCATGGACAACACAATTTCGTTCACCAGTGGCCGAACGCCAACGAGCGCTGTTGGGATCAATGTAGACAACTGTGGAACGACTTCAACCATCAACATGGGTGGCAACGATGTCTCGACTATCTCTAACGCTCTAGTGACTGACGGCTGCACAGTCGTCGACGAAGGCAGTTCATTCACCAGTCTCGGTGGAGCAGCTGCTCGCGTCCACACTGTTCAGATTCGTGCATCTGCATTCTCACCGCAGAACATCACGATTTCAGTTGGTGATACAGTCCGATGGCATGCTACTCAATACAATTCGGATCCGAACAACTACCAACACAGTACCACAGAGAACACGTCCGGTTCACCGGTCTGGGACAGTGGACTCATGAACAACGGTTCGTATTTCGCGCACACCTTCACTACGACTGGTGTGTATGAGTATCACTGCAGTGCTCACCCGGACATGTATGGCACGGTGACTGTAACGACAAGTTCCGGTCCAAGCCTTGCTTCCATCGGTGTGAATGTTGCTGGTTCGAACGACGACATTTCATTCTCGAACACTACTATCAGCGGATTCGGAACTGGAATCCAGATGGAGGGTGGAGATCTATACCTTGGTGGAACATCTCAAGCACGAAGCAGTAGCGGCGTGCTCATTGTAGCAGATGGATACGGTGTAGATGCAGAAGATGTTGATATCATTGTGAATGGTGCTACTGTCGACGTGTCTGATACCAATGGTATTGGAATCAGTTCTGCGTCCAGCAGCGGTCTACACGACCTTGACCTAACAGATCTAAGCACAGATGGTGATGTTGGACTCCTAACTGACAAGCACAAGGAATTCCGATGGAACGGAGGAACTAGTACGTCTGACACCACGTTGAAGACAATCAACACTGCATCTGGTTCGATTGAGAACATGACCTGGACTAGCACCAATGTCCAGATTGATGCAGGTGCTTTCAGCACAGTAACCAGCGTTGGAAATGGTGTGCTTGACTCAACCAAATTGAGTGTTTCAAGCAGCGCAATCATCCACGAAGCTAACCTCCTAGATCTCGATGTTACCCACATGGGCCAGCCCGCCTCTGATGTGGCACTGACAATCCGATCTAACGAGGACTACAACACTCTCACTGGCGGACAAGTGCCTCTTGAGGCCCATTCTCGTGCTGAGTATGTCAGCCCATCATGGCGCACTCGTGCTGGATCTGTGATTCAGACCGATGGTGACCTAGCTGATTGGTTTGGTGACTACACCGCAGAGACCAATATCGCTGACGATATGATGCCAGGTTCAGTAGCCAAGAACATCACTTCTGGTGGCGAGATGAGAATCACTTGGGATGCTACGAACCTCTACGTAGGACTTGTTGGTGTTACCTTCACCGCATCTGACGGAATGATCTACCTAGACACCGTTCCAGGTGGAAGTGCCACTGGCGACAATTGGTATGTTACACACAACCTACCATTCCAGGCTGACTTCATGCTCTTCGCGGAGGATGCAACCAGCTGGGGAATCAAACGTGTAACTCCAACCGGTAACTGGGTTGATGTCACATCTTCGTGTAACGGTATCTCGTCCTTCGTAGGATTCGGATACCCTGGTGTGACCTCGACGTTCAACTTGAACTCCGAGTTCGCAATCCCATGGGACTGTATCGGTTCCCCAACGGATGATGTCCGGTGGCTAACTGTTGTTCAGGCAGAGAGTACCGGGCACGTGATTGCTGCATTCCCTCCACAGGAATGGGATATGCTGAACGCTACTGCTCAGAACTTCTACGACTTTGGTGGCTTCGACCTCACAGGCGAGGATCTTGCAGATGGAACTCTCGATGACTTCCTACTCATCTTCCGAACCTATGCTGGTACGACAACGCCGACTCCTGCTCGGCCTTACGACATTATCGTCAAGGTCCGTGATGCTCAGAATGACTACTGGGACTGGGGAGAGCGCAAGAACGTCATGATGTCCACGAACCAAGAGGTTGAGATTGATATCCTCCGTGCTAAGCCGATTATCCAGAACCTGATTGACGTGACCGTCGATGAGGACACTGGAATGACTTCTCTAAGTATGACAGAGTTGGCAGCGGACTACCAGACGGAAGATCTCAATCTGACATGGGAGGTCGTTGATTCGGCAGCGAACACGCACACATACATCACGCCGTATTCCTACGGTCTGAACGGTCAATCTCTCGAGGTAACGACTCTCGCCGACCAGTTCGGTGGTCACCGCCTCAAGGCAACTGTGACTGACATTGATGGATTGAACGCGACCCAGACCTTCTTCTGGAACGTTACCAATGTCAACGATAAGCCAATCATCTGCAATTCGCTGAATGACTACGCAAACAACGACTGTGGTCTAGTCCTTACCGACGACGGCCAGGGCGGAATCAATATCCGTGATGAAGCAGCAATCGATGGTGCGAACGGATTCACTGTTCCTAAGAGCCTCGGTAGCGTCTACAACCAGTCGGGTAGCTTCGTGATTGACATGGCGAATGAAAACTCTCAGTCGGACAACAACCCATATGCGGTTCCGCAGATCTACAACTGGACTGCTGACGCAGATGGCTGTGTCCCATTCGACATCTCCATGGCTGGAACGACGAGCATTCTCATCGCAGAGAACTCAACGAATGAAGCCGGCGGTTCTTGTGACATTGTCTTCGGACTCACTGACGGAGTGAATGACGCAGATGACATGAGCGTCCAGTTCATCGTCAACCCGATCAACGATGCTCCAGTCATCTACGGTCCAGACCTACAAGCAGAGAAGTACGTCGAGGTAGCCAACGGTGACAAGCTCACCGCCGGTGATTCAGAAGATTGGTATATCGAACTCACTGAGGACGACACCAATGTCGACAACCTCACGTTCGATATGTCTCGCATGATGTTCGACATCGACCATCAGCAGGCAGATTACCAGTGGGAAGTTGCTAAGACTGCGAATTGTGATTATGATCATTACTTCACAATCGCTCTCGATCAGGATACAGAAGAGATGCAAATCACACTCATCCCTGACGCTACCACTACTGCGCCAACCAGTGAGATTGACTTCCTACAGGATGCTGATGGCGATGGTGTCCGTGACGGTGGAATCCATCAGATGGTTCCAGCTAGCGGATACTACTGCACTGTCAACCTTTACCTGAACGATACCTCTGAGGCTCCTGACTACATCAACTACAGTCAGGCGGGATACAGTACCTATGATCAGAGAAGCGATCGCGTCACGCTCCACATCCGCGTGAACAACGTCGTCGAGGCTCGTCCAGACTACCAGTTCAACACTGATTTCGGATTCGATTACCTCAACATCGAGGCTGTTATGCCTGGCACACGTGTGCCATTCACGGTTGAAGTCACGAACACTGGTGATGACCCGTCGTTGTATAACTACCCGCATGATGTTCAGGTTCGATTCACCGCAAACGATAACCCGAATGCAATCCAGCATCAGGTCACTCTAGAGTGGGATGATGGAGAGGTTCCAGGTGTCGGCGATACAGTTCTTGTTACTGGTTACATCACGATGAACTCAGCAACAAACGAACTCGCAGCCTTCGCTGAAGTCCGAACTATCGATCCGTTCACTGAGGAATACGTCACTGACAACTTCCGGCGCCCAGCGCTAGAAGAACTCAACTGGGCGAACAACAACATGACCTCCACTGACGTGGGCACACTCCTACCGAAGATGGTGGGACTCAAGCAAGCGTCCTCGGTCAGTTCGTTCCTCCCAGGACTACTCTCTGTGAGCCTTGTTGGTCTGTTCCTTGGTCTGAACCTCATCTCGGCACGCCGGGAAGAGGACGAGGAAGCATTAGCAATCGAGACCATTGCTGCAGATGAAGAGGCAGTCAGCCCCGTTATCGCAACGATTCTACTCGTAGCAATCACTGTGGTTCTTGCTGGAACAATCTATGTCTGGTCTAGTTCCCTTGCAGACACTTCTGGAAAGGCAGCACCTCGCGTAACTGCCCTTACTGATGTGAGCATCGATGACTCTGATGAGAACAACTGGGCTTGGAAGATCACCGTGAACGGTGCACAGACCGAACTTGCAACGCAAGCAGTCCGTGTGCAACTCGAGTGGCTTGACTCAAGTGGAGAGCAGCAGTTCCGACTGGTTAACCTCACTGACAAGTATGCTCCTGCAGACACTTGCCTAACGGATTCAACGTTGATTGATAACTCGGGTAACTCGGGTGACGCTACTGGTAACTGTGGTGTCTACGGCCGTCTCCCGTCGAATAGTAATTCGATGGTGACGTTCAAGGACAGCATCGATTGCACAGGTCCTGACGCAGACTGCACTACAGGATTCGGTGCTGGTGATATCATCTACATCTTGATGAAGGATCCAGTTACTGGTGACATGCTCGACTCAGTGACTGTAACTGTGTCCTATGTCCCAGGTGGTCAGGTGGCAACACCTCTGATGTCCTACGAAGGGACGACTCAGCCACCGCGACTCTCCTGAGTATCGCGGTCGGACTCCCGGATCGGGGGCTTTAGCCCCCGGTCCAATCCGGAGGCGATGGGACTAAGTTAGCGTTAGCGGAGCGTTTGGATATGCCAGAGGTCAGAGCGGTCGCCTTCGATTGCGACGGTGTTCTTGCTGATGCAGGTTCTTCTTGGGCCGTTATTCACAGCCATTTTGGTACAGGTGATCCGAATTTACTCAAGGCGTTCCTGAACAAGGAATTGACCGATGAGGAGTTCATGCGTGAAGACATACGTCTCTGGAAGGCAGTCCAATCACGTATCCATCGTGATGAGTTATTCCGCTGTTATAGCGGCGTTCGTCTCATGGATGGTGCACGAGAAGTTGTATCTGAACTCAAGGAGAGAGGAATCCATGTGGTCATTATCTCTGCGGGGGTCGATCTTTTCGTTGCAACGATTGCTGGCATGCTAAAAGTCGATGATTGGGCAGCGAATGGTTTTGAGTATGACGGCGACGGATACCTTCTCGATGAAGGAATCTGTCGAGTTTCTGCATGGGATAAGGGCGATATGGTCTCTAAGCTCAATCGTATCCTTGGTATTCATCCATCTGAGATTGTGAGTGTTGGTGACAACAGCATGGATCTTTCCATGCAGATTGAAGGGTCGCGATTTATCGGATTCAATCCTGCTAGAGAAGAGGCATATGTTGCATTCGCTGATGCAGGTGTACCAGTTGTGACAGGTACTGATCTTCGTGCCATTTGGCCAATCTTGTTCCCGGGGGAAACTCTTGGTGACTAGAGGTGATGTATTGCTAAGGAACGTGACGACATTCATTCTCGTTGTTCTCTTTCTCCTACCAGGATGTGTTAGTCCTGATACTTCAATTGAGGAAAATGATACTGAGGTCGTATCATTAGTCGTATGGCACTCTTTTGCTACAGAAAGTAAAGAATTGGCCGCATTCGAATCACAAATTGACCAATTTATGGCCTCTAACCCGGGTGTAGAGGTCGAAACATCGGCGATTCCGTACAGTGAAGCAGCACGACAATTCAGGATTGCCGCACAAGGTGACGAAGCACCTGATTTAGTTCGTCTCTCTTCAGATCAACTTGGTGAAATTGGAGAAGTTCGTGTAGGAGGATATCCTCTATTGCAGGATTTGAGGCCTCATTTGACACCTCTCGAACGTTCAAAGTTCGATGATAGGGCTCTCAATGCGATGAGATATGATGGAGATTTACTCGGCATTCCTGCGAGCCAAGATTGTTTGAGTTTAATTTACAATCCAGTTCTATTTGATGCTGCAGGAATTGATTATCCTTCAGAAGATTGGACTCTCGATGATATGGTTTATGCTGCATCTCAATTGACACAAGGAGATGTTTATGGTCTCGCAATGCCAGTGAAGAATGCCTACTGGTGGTTTGGTTTTCAAGCAGGATATGGTGGTTCTCTATTCGATGAAAATGGGACCCCCACTTTAGATTCTAATGGTTCGGCAGAAGCCATGAATTGGATGATTGATTTAGAACTGACTCATGGTGTAGTTCAGACCGGTACTCAATCTGAATCGATGAAGACTCAATTCCTTGGTTCTAAAGCTGCTATGGTCGTTGATGGCCCTTGGAATTGGGCTACATATGAAGCTGGACGAATTCCATTGCAGCAATCGATACTGCCGATTGTTGATTCCACTGGGGAACGAGTATCTCCTCTTGTAACCTACAAGGGTTGGTCAGTTTCGAAACAATCTACCCAGAAAGAGTGGTCAGTTCGTCTTGCTTTACATCTTTCTTCGAGTGATTCACAACGTGAATTTGCGTTAGAGACTTACACTATGCCAACTCATGTCGATGTATACATTGATCCTGAGGTGACAGAGAATTCTGTAATCTCAGGGTTCCTTGAGCAGTTGATGGTCGGGACTCCCGCACCTACGACTGAAGCGATGTCAAAGGTTTACGATCCACTTGTTACCGCTTTTGAGAATGTATACTCCGGTGAATTAGATGCTGCTACAGCCTTGGTATCTGCTGATGCTGCTCTTGAATCTGATTTGGAGGGTAGTGGATGAAACGTCTTTTGTTGCTTCTTCTTTGTCCACTTCTTTTTGGCATTGTTTCAGCAGGTTCTGTGAATCAGATTGTGTTAGACGGTTCTGTCGGCTACCGTCAAGTAGACATTGAAATGGCGTTTTCTGAACCATCTACGAATGGAACTCACTATGAGATTATGATGAATGATTCTGAGTTTTCTAGAACGGATGAATCTATACTGCATTCGATTATCATTGTAGGTGAAACAACAGGTTTGATGCAACCAGAAATAGGCGAATGGTATGATGATTGTCATTATGATCCAGGTGATGGAGTTTTTGTTCCGATTTATCGAGAATCTGATGGAACTGCTGTTATTCCAAATGGCACACTGTCGGTTGGATGTACACTTACCGGCATACCTTCTGGACAGGAATACTACTTTGCTGTACTGACAATTTATCCCAATAACACTGAGGTTCTATCATCTGTAATTGCAAGCAGTTCGACGGCAGAGGATGAATTGGCTGAGCCTCTCAAGACGTCACCTTACCTTTTTGCTATTGGTTCGATTTCTCTTAGTCTCATAGCTCTACTCTTTGGTCTACGTTGGTTGGATTATCGTGATGGCCGCACTTCTTCAAAGGGTGCACACTTGTATATCGCACCTGCTTTGCTGTCTCTCGCTGTATTGACATTCTATCCTGTAATCTATGGCATATGGCTTGCTTTGACGAATGCAGATCAATCTCAATTGGGTGAGCATGTTTTCGTTGGCATAGAGAACTTCGTTACAGTATTCTCTACCTCTGGATTTCTTCGAGTGACTGGGTTCACATTACTTTGGACATTGGTGAATGTCGTGTCCCACATTGGCTTAGGCCTCCTTCTTGCTATTGCACTCAACAAGCATGGTTTACGTGGAAAGACAGTGTATCGAACGATGCTACTTCTGCCATGGGCTATCCCCTCATACATCACCGTCCTCGTATGGCGTGGTATGTTCGAACCAGCCGGAGCGATAAACGATTTATTGGGTACAGATTTGAATCTCCTTGCAGATGCCAATGGTGCTCGATTTGCAGTAATTATGGTCAATATTTGGCTTGGAATACCATTCATGATGATGTCGATATCTGGCGCTTTACAAGCTCTACCAAAAGAGATGTATGAGGCTGCAGAGGTCGATGGGATTGGGAATTTTAGTCAATTTAGACACCTTACACTACCGAATCTTAGGAGCGCTCTTGTCCCCTTGTCTCTTCTTGGTTTTATTTGGACGTTCAATATGTTCAACGTGATATATCTGATGACAGATGGGGGTCCAAATCTCGATTTCGATGGACCCGGTTCGACAGACATTTTGATCACATATGTCTACGATGTTGCTTTTCGTGATGGTGCGTATGGTGTTGCAGCCGCTTGGTCAGTAGTAATCTTCGCGATGCTAGTTGTCTTTTCATGGACATACATGAAGCGCACAAATGCTACGGAGGCGGTCACATGAGTTCCATGGATAATATGCCTCGAGCGTCAAAGTCAGATCTTGCACGAAGATGGTATGTTCCACAGGAGATTGAGAGTATACGTTCTTACTATCCTCTCGTTCTTATCGTGGCTTTACTCTCAGTTGGTCTTTCTTTAATCAGGGCTAATCAAGATGCAATATATTCGTCTACGTCTATTGTTCTAGTGCATCTTGTAGTCCTTGTTCTATTGAGGCAGTTAGATCATGGAACCAAAAATATTCGTGATGGAGCCCTCGCGATATCTGGAATCGGTCTATTCCTCTCAATTCTGCATCACTTAGATGGCCCTAGTCTCTGGATCGATATTTGGTTCACAGCATGGGCTGCAATACCCTTTGTTCTTGTTCTCGCAGCCGGGTCGATGCCAATGGTAACTCTCTGGGTCTCAGGCCGTCTAACGGTTAAGGCAGCAGAGCTTGGCCTCAGAAAGAACAAGATGATGGCGATGAAGCACAGCCATGCTTTGCATCACCTCATTCTCTTCCATGCTGTTGCTGCAGTCGCCCTACCGATTCTATGGATTCTTGATGTTGCCTTATCTCCAGAGAATGCCTTGGGCGGGGGTTTCATGGATGAGATCACAGGAGAGCATTTTGAGAAATTGATTTCCTCTGAATCCTTCTGGTTATGGACTAGAAATTCGTTCATAGTGTCCATAGGAACAACTCTGCTAGGTTTGGCACTTGCGATTCCCGCTGGATATGCTTTCAGTCGTTTCCGATTTCGAGGCCGTGATTCAGCGATGTTTGCTTTCCTTCTTGTGCAGATGTTCCCCGGAGTAATCATCCTCGTTCCTTACTTCCTTGTGATGAAGGCTCTTGGGCTGCTAAATACCTCTCTTGGCCTAATACTTGCTTACTCAGTCACAGCCTTACCGCTTTGTGTATGGATGTTGAAGGGTTTCTTTGATACAGTACCGAGAGAACTCGAAGAGGCGGCTTTGGTAGATGGTTGTAGTCAGACTCAGGTATTCTGGAGAATTGTCCTTCCTCTCTCACTACCTGCTGTTGCAGTGACAGCATTGTTTTCATTTCTCGCTGCATGGAATGAATTCCTCCTTGCATTGACTTTCAATACGAGCGAAGAAATGTATACATTACCAGTCGGACTTGCTTCTCTAATTTCTTCTACTGGTCAAGCATGGGGTGACTTTGCCGCTGCATCATTACTGGTTAGTTTGCCAGTAGTTGTTTTGTTCATTGCGTTCCAACGCTTCTTGATTGAAGGACTGAGTGCAGGTGGAGTAAAGGGGTGATTGAATGGTCAATGTAACTTACAGAAGAGTGACGAAACGATATGAAAATGGCTTCACAGCCGTGGACGGGCTTAATCTTGAGATTGAGGATGGCGAATTTCTCGTACTACTCGGACCGTCTGGTTGTGGGAAATCCACAACCTTGCGTATGCTCGCAGGTCTTGAGGAGGTAACTGAGGGTGATGTAATGATTGGAAATGCTCGCGTCAATGATCTCCCCCCTGGTGCCCGAGGGATTGGGATGGTGTTCCAATCCTACGCATTATATCCTCACATGACAATCGCGGACAACCTATCATTCGGCCTCAGGATGCTGAAGGGCGATGACCGACCTGAAGATGATGAGATTCAGTGGCGTGTTGGTGAAACGGCGGATTTACTAGGTATCACTGCGGAATTGGAAAAGAAGCCCAAGCAGTTGTCTGGGGGGCAACGTCAACGAGTCGCCCTTGGCCGTGCGCTTATCAAGAAACCAAAGGTATTGTTGATGGATGAACCCCTTTCAAATCTCGACGCTGAACTGCGGCAACAGATGCGGGTCGAAATTCGTCGTTTACACGATGAACTAGGGATGACGACAGTCTACGTCACCCATGATCAGATTGAGGCAATGACACTTGCAGATCGTATAGCAGTACTCAATGAGGGCGTGCTTCAGCAGCATGGTCCGCCAATGGATGTCTACAGGAATCCGGTGAATCCGTTCATCGAAGGATTCCTATGTGCTCACCTGAACGACATAGTAGAGACGGCGAACGAACTGTTTGGGGGCGAAGAAGAATGAGATCACGAGCACTGGCTTTCTCGGTGCTTTCTATCCTTCTTTTTTCCTCTCTCGGAATCCTCGTGTCGGGTGATTCTGATGGCCGTTCCATTGTCCGTCAGCGCGATTCAACCCATCCCTTCTCTTGGCAGGGTTCAGCTACAACCGTCGAGGTAATGGGTGAATGGAATAATTGGACTACAGGCACGTCGTTGATTGAAGAGACCCCCGGAAACTGGACTGTAGGGGTAGATCTTGAACATGGTCACTATTGCTACAAGTTCGTTATTGATGAAAATTGGATAATGGATCCAGTGAATCCTTACACCGGATATTGTGATTCTTTTGAGAACAGTATTGCACGGGTAGAAAATGACACTCGGCCGATGTACACTCATTCGATTGAGAATCAAATTCTCACAGTTGAGTGGCATGCAGGGTCCGGAGGGGATGCACCTTCAGGCACACCTTCAGGTCTTTCTGGTTCTACGTGGTACGAGGGAAACTGGTCTTGGGTCCTCGACTTGAGTGGGTTGGAAGATGGCAAGCATACGATCCACATTGAGGGGACTGATTCCTCAGGGGTTCCTGCTGACGATCTTCTCCTACCTTTTTGGATAGGTGAAGGCGCAGAATTTGTGTGGGATGATGCTATAATCTACATGGTGATGACCGATCGATTCGTGAACGGAAATACTTCCAATGATCCCGTTGCGATATCAGAGGCGGCTCAAGGTGCAGACTGGATGGGTGGTGATCTTGAGGGAGTAACACAGCAGATTCAATCAGGCTATTTCACTAATCTCGGGGTCAATGCTCTCTGGCTTACCCCATTCAACGAAGGTGCAAATAGAACAGGACTTGCTGCCGATAGCATACACCAAGTTTCTGCCTATCACGGATACTGGCCTGTTGAACCGAGGAGCATCGATCCTCGTATTGGCACGGAAGAAAATCTCCATGCTCTCGTTGATGCTGCTCATGATGCAGGGATTCGTGTAATGGGTGACTTTGTAGTGAATCATGTCCATGAAGATCATCCGTATCATGTCGATCACCCAGATTGGTTTAACGAGGGATGTATTTGCGGTGAGCCGGGGTGTGATTGGACCGAGCATCGTCTTGAATGTCTGTTCCGAGACTACATGCCAGATGTAGATTGGAAGGAAAGAAATGCGTCTGAGCAGATGATTGAAGATGTTCTATGGTGGATTGAAACCTTCGATCTTGATGGCGGGCGAATTGATGCTGTGAAGCATGTCGATGATCTTGCAATTACCAATCTCGCAGTTAGAATCAATGAACGATTTGAGACAGCTGGCACGGATATCTACCTTAAGGGTGAAACTGCGATGGGGTGGTCGGGACACGATCTCGCTTCAAACTCAGAGCAATACAATACCATCAACCAGTATATTGGTCCAAATGCTCTCGATGGTCAGGCAGATTTCGTGTTGTACCATGCGACTTCAGACCGAGTGTTCGCAACAGGTCAGGATGACTACATCCACCTTGATTATTGGACGGCCCGAAGTCAGGATCAGTACACAGAAGGCGCCGTGATGGTTCCCTTTGTCGGAAGTCACGATGTCTCTCGTTTCGCTTCGAGAGCAGACCCTGGGACTGCAGATGAATGGAATCAGTGGGTCGAGCAAGGCCTTCCTGGACAGCCTGGAACAGATGATCCATATCGGGCTTCATTACAAGCTCACGGATGGCTGCTGACTACTCCTGGTGCACCGATGATCTATATGGGCGATGAATACGGAGAGTTTGGCGGTGCCGATCCGGATAACCGTCACATGTGGCGGGATAATTCTACTCAGAATGACCGCGAGCGAGGCCTTCTTGAGAACATCAGTCAACTTGGACTTCTGAGGTCGGAGTTAGATTCCCTTCGTCGTGGCAGTTACGTATCTATTCACAACTCCTCGGACATAGTTGTCTACCAACGATCGATTGGCGAACAATCAAGCCTTGTTGCCTTGAATCGTGGAACTACAGATGCATCTATTGATGTTGGTTCATTATTCGTCGATCATCTCACAATATTCGGTGATGGCGGTATTGAGAATGGAACCACCATGCTTAATCTGACTTCGCATAGTGTGACTATACTCACGAATGAGACTGCAACAGTAGATCCTGAGCCCGAGCCAGAACCAATCCAAGGATGCACAGATTCTAGCGCAGATAACTACGATCCGACGGCAGAGGTGGATGACGGTACATGCACATTCCCTGAACCCGATCCAGTCCAAGGTTGCACAGATCTGAATGCAACGAATCATGATCCATTGGCCGAAGAAGACGATGGTTCATGCACATATCCCGTCCAGCAGATTGAGGGTTGTACTGACCTCAATGCAACGAATTACAATGAGAATGCAGAGTTTGATGATGGATCCTGTGAGTACCCTAGCACACAACCGGTTCAAGGCAATGATTCCAATACAACTGATTCGGATTTACAAAATGGGACCAATAATGAGACCAACTCTACGAATAACCCTGATTCTATTGTATGTCCGACTGATATTTGCTGGGATGGCTCATCAAGAGATCCCTCAGATTGCTCTTGCCCTGAAGAACCAGATGGAGATGGTAGCACCGACGGAGGTATTACCCCAAACATACCCATTGAAACAGATCCTCCTAATTCTACCAATGATGATGAATCTGCGGGAGGGATGTCGCAGAGTACACGATTAATTCTGATTGGAAGTATTGGCATGTTCTTACTTCTGAGTTCGTTTGCAATGATGGCACGGCGTAATTAGGTCCTTGGTCGAAGTCGAGTAGCGTTCTCTCTGAACCAATCAACTGGCATTGATTCCAAATCCTTCCACTCAAATGTCCAGCACCAGTTGCCTTCCGTCGTTCCGGGGGTGTTCATCCTTGCTTCAGAACCCAATTGAAGGACGTCTTGAATAGGGATAACGCAAAGCCCTGCAGGAGATGTCATTGCCGAGATAATCATGTCTTCAACCGGGATATTCCCCCAGCCAACAGTGGTATTGTTGTCATGAGTGCCAGTATAGACTACGGTATCCTTGCGATGATTGTCCGGGTGATGGGGATTACCCGGGTCCTCGTTCGAGAATTGGAGTACCGCCATGCCTGGAATTGAATGACGCTTCCTCATATCATGTATCGACTTTGGAATAATTCCGAGATCTTCTGCAATGATTCCGGAGGGACATACCTCGACAATTTTCTGAAGAAGTTCGTCCCCCGGTCCTTCTTTCCATTGGCCATGCTCTGCTGTAGGATGTTGCACTGGTATCGACCATGCGGCCTCGAATGCACGGAAGTGATCTATACGGACGAGATCGAAGAGTTCGAACATCCGTTTCATACGGTTCTTCCACCAAGCAAATCCGTCGTCACGGTGAGCTTCCCAATGGTATAGTGGCGTCCCCCATCGTTGCCCTGTTTTTGAGAAATAGTCCGGTGGTACACCTGAGACGTGAGTCGGTTTGCCGAACGTATCGAGACAGAATCGATGAGGCGCTGCCCAGACATCAGCGGAGTCATGAGATACAAAGAAGGGAACATCTCCGTAGAGTTGGATACTCTTCTTCATCGCCGCTTCACGGAGACACAACCAATTCTGATGGAATCTTACCTGTTCCTCGATAATCTCGTTGAATCGGATAGTCTCATTTGAGTCGAGGTTGATTACGCTCCGGTTCCTGCATTCATCTGGCCAATCTGTCCATGCCGCCTCGTTGAATCTCTCCTTCAGAACTCGAAAAGTCGCGTAATCATGAATCCATGATTGCTGTTCATTGAGGAATTCATCCACCTCATCTTGGCTAACTGAATCTACTAAATCAGCATCGATGAGACCACTCCAGCCAGCGAATGCCGATGAAGATGAGTAAGGCGATCCGTGGGAGTCTGGAGGATGGATCGGAAGCATCTGCCAGACTGATGCTCCAATGTCATCAACGACATCAAGAAATCGGATTGCTCCATCTCTGCCAAGGTGCGGATTTGGGAGGCTAGTTATGTGACATAGGATGCCTAGGTTGCGATTTAGATTGGCCGAGGGCATCCTCTCAGTCCGTCCTAAAATCGTCGTAGAATCTGATGTAGTCTTGAATCATCCGAGCCCCTGTGAATCCCGCACTAGCAACCATCGAAGCCAACATAATACTCGTCCATCTGTCTCGGTCGTTTTCCCAAACAGGTAGAACGTCTTGTTCGAGGATTCGATACAGAGCGTTTGCATCTCTCTCATCGTCACGCTCGCCTTCTGAGTCCCCAATAGCCCAGCCATTTACTCCATGAATACAGGCCTCAGGCCACCATCCATCTAGGATGCTGAGATTTGGAACACCATTCATAGCAGCCTTCATTCCACTTGTTCCAGAGGCCTCCATTGGCCGAATTGGATTATTGAGCCATACATCTACTCCCCCTGTCATCGCCCGACCAATTTCCATCGAATAGTCCTGAAGGAATGCAACCGGGATCTCATCACGCAGTTCTTGAGCACCTTCGAAGATTTGTCGAATCAGGTTTTTCCCACCTTCATCTCGAGGATGGGCCTTCCCTGAGAACACGAACTGGATACGACCTGCACCTATCGTGCGCAGTCGTGCAAGGTTGGAAAACACGAGATTTGCTCTTTTGTAGGTCGCAAAGCGTCGTGCAAAACCGATGGTGAGTCGCTCTGGATCAAGAATTACGCCGGTGCGTTCTTCCACCATTTGTCGTAGAAATGAGCGATTCTTCTCACGGGCCATCCTCAATGCATCTGCAGGAATGTCGAAAGCCTCTCGAACTCGTTCTGGATTACTTCGCCAACCCTGAATTTGTTCATCAAACAGATTTGCAGTTGCGGTACTAGTCCACGTAGTATGGTGGATACCATTCGTAATCGGATGAATTCTAGTTCCATGGAACATCTCGGAGGCAACCTCAGCATTGAGTTTCGATACGGCGTTAGTGGACCCACAGAGTCCAATACCGAGATGACTCATCGAACAGGTGTCCCCACTGTTCGCGATATCTCTGACATCGTCTGGCAGTAAATCACCGAGGACTTCCTCAACTGCGTGCCATGTGAAGCGGTCATGACCTGCCGGAACCGGCGTGTGAGTCGTGAAGAGTGTCCTTTGTTTGAGTTCTTCACGAGACCAGCCACGGTTTAGCATCTCAAGAGCTGCGAATGTACAATGTCCTTCGTTGAGGTGTAAACCATCGATTTCGATTTCAAGCGCATCGAGCGCATGAATTCCTCCCACTCCTAAGAGGTATTCTTGCCGAATACGCGTTGAATCATCGCCCCCGTAGAGGCGTTCACCTAGATTGGCAAATCTTTCAGGATTCTCAGGGTGTCTTGTATCGAGGAAGATGACATCCACTTTTGATCCATTAACACCCTCTACTACCATCTTCCATAGTCGAGATTGGATTTGTATCCCGTCGAGTGGTAGGGTAATCTCGATACCAGTATCCTCTAAGTGTTGTGCTGGGTCAATATCTCTGTATGATTCAGTCTGTATTCCGTCATCATCGAGGTGTTGCTCACTGTATCCTTGCCGGTAGAGAAGAGTCACTGCGACCAGGTCGATTCCTGCATCTGCAGCTGATTTGACGTGGTCTCCTGCGAGGACGCCCAATCCTCCAGAATACGTATGGAGGTCGGACTTGAGTCCAATCTCTGCGGTCAAATATACGATTGTCATCGGCGTAACACACCTCCCATCGGAGCAACCCCATCCGCTTCCTGAGTCATATAATTCATCCTACAGCCTGAGAAGGGTGGATATCGGGTGAAAATCATATCCTCGATACATGAGAGGGGTATCTATGGGCGGTCGTAGAGGGGCCTTTGTCTCTATTTTTATGATTCTCGTTTTCACATGCCCATGCCTCTTAGGAATTGTCACGGCGTCAACTCCAGAAGACATCGTAATCGATGGAAATCTCAATGACTGGTCCGCAGACTCAATGATGGGGACCGACTCTAATGGTGTCACACTACATCTTACATGGAACCAGACACACCTATCCTTCGGATGGGATGGAACCGACCTTTCATCTACTGAAGGCGCAGATATTTTCGTGTACTTGAATACAAGTGAAGGTGGTTCATCCCTCTCTTCTGATTGGGGTTTCTCTCATGTTCTTCCCTTTGCCGCTGATCATGCATTCGTCCTAGAGGATTCTAGCTATCATGCCATCCTGGCTCACCAGTCTAGTGGCTGGACGGCTACTCATGAGGAGAACACCGCTACGGATGTACATACCTTCCCAGGTGATCGGTATATTGGTTGGGCGGACAATATGGTGACAGAGGTCTCGGTGCCATGGTCAGTTTTGGGTGACCCAACACAGGTGGATTTCGTAATCTGGGCACAATGGCAGGATGCAGGTAATGTCTGGACTTCTTTCCCATCTCTGAACCCAGCATCTTCCAACGGAGCTGAGACCTTCACACATTTGTATCATCTATCTGACAGAAATCTTAGCGGCGCACCAAATCAGATGGAAATCCAGACTGCAAATGTAATTGACAAGGAGGACGATGCGCTAAATGTTGCAATTGTTTTCCACCAGCATCAACCATATTACAAGAATAAGCTCACAGGGATGTACGAACTCCCTTGGGTTCGCGTCCACGCAATGACAGAGTATGTCGATTCCCCTGGTATCCTTTCGCAATATCCTGGCACTCAAGTAACCTACAATCTTGTACCTTCTTTCCTTGAGCAGTTAGTGGACTATCATCGCAACGAGACGCCAGATATCCACACGGACTTCGCCCGACGTGACTGGCCGATCAATCCTGATGGAACAGTTGCAGGATACCCGAATGCAACGGACCTCGAATTACATACAATGCAATTCCAGTCATTCTGGAATAGTGGGTGGATTTACAACGTCAGTGCAGAAGATCCCAACGCCTGGGTTATGCCAGCGAGCATACGTTACAAGGAAATCTACGATGTAACTCTCCACAATCTGAAACCTGCTACAATCATGGATGATGACCTCCTTCCCGCTCAAGATCTTCTTGATCTCCAAGTTCTCTGGTATCTTTTCCAGTTCTCTCCTGACTATGTGAAGGGTGAATATGCTCCTTTTTTTGACAATCCTTCAACATACAATGGTCCATCACAAACGGATCAGGGACTAATGGATCTCTTTGTGAAGGGGCGTGATTATACTCCTGCGGACCTCACCTACGTAATCGATCAACAGCACTCACACATGGCTAATGTTTTGCCGATGTACAGCCAACTTGCGGCAGCCGGACAAGTCGAATTGACTACCACGCCGTACTATCATCCAATTATGCCACTCCTGATGATGGATGGTTGGACTTTCGAAGATGGTATTCGTGTCAACAAGGATGCATGGCCAGACGATGTCCGTACACATCTCACCAACGGAATGGATCTATTCGAAGCAGAACTCGGCTTCCGTCCTACAGGTATGTGGCCTTCAGAGCAAGCAGTATCTCCACCGATGGTGCAGCCTGTAACTGATGTAGGCATTCAATGGATGGTCTCCGATGAGGAGATTCTCGCTAAATCTACGACGTTGGGTGGAGGCTCTATCGATGTTGATGATGCTACACAATTAGCGACACCTTGGATTGTAGAGGGCGATGCCGGCGGTGAGATAGCCGTAATTTTCCGTGACCGTGTCATCTCCGATCGAGTGGCGTTCCAGTATGGTTCTATGACACCAGAGGCTGCAGTATCTGACTTCCTGTCTTATCTCGATGGTGTCCGATCTGATCTTCTGGCTGCTGGTGAGGACCCCAGTGAGCATTTACTCACCGTTGCTATGGATGGTGAGAATTGGATGTTCATGTCTGAGT
>PATC01000021.1 GCA_002712285.1 Methanobacteriota archaeon | reverse complement strand
GGCACCTCCGGAGTTGTTGGGCTCGCCAGGATGCCAGTTAGTGTAAGTCCAAGGTTGGCCATCAGACCAGTACCAGTGGTCAGCACCTGGACCATTGCCACTACCTTTCCTAATTCCGCCTATCCATACAGGTTTCCCGCCAGAGATTCTTGTGACCTGTTCGTTTTCCTGAGCACTACTGATTGTAGCAAGGTGCCTTCCCATAGCCTTAGCACGACCGTTGTGCTCGTTCCATGTCATCTCTTCTGAAACAAACATGTACTGGTCTTGAGCGAGTGCCTGATTTGACAATCCAATTTGAAGATCGATTGATGCAATTCGAGTGTAGCCACCATCCTTGAACAGACGGACACTCCATGAGCCCGCTCCTTGCGCTGGGAGAGATATATGGTCGGGAGAAGTATCGCGCATCCATTTCCAACGGCCTCCATGTTCGTTGTCTCCAGATCCAGCAATGTAGAGTCCGATCCATGCATCATTCTTGTAATGAGGTTCGGCTATACGGACAATGATTTCTTGTCCAGGATTACTTTGAATCACTTCGATTCTGTTCATGCCTTTCGTGTCTTCTTTTGTGATTGGATTTTTTAGATTTCTTGTCAAGGCTGGCAACCCCATCAAACCCATCATACTCATTGGAACAATGCCAATGTATGGGAAAATCTTCCACCAATTAGTTTGCCAAGGACCCCATGGTAAAAGGGTCCAGACATTGGGTAGACACCAAATCCAGAGCGCTACCCAAATCATTCCAAGTGGGGTTGTAAAAATCAGAGCATAGGTTTCAGCCACCCACTTTCCATCAAGATCTCCGTGCTTAACTCCACGGGTTGCTAACCTCGGAAGTATCAGTCCAATTGGGATAGCAGAAATTGAAGTTAACAAAATTGCAAGTAAAACAAAAAATGCCTCACCTGGATTATTGGCAGATAAGCCAGCCTCCCAAAGCATACCAGTAGGATAAATAGCACTTGGAGCCAATATTATCTGAATTCCTAAGAGCCCTCGAATTGCCTTGTTATTGGCCTTCACAGTTTCGTAATATTCCGGATTAATTGTTCCGTCAAACTTGGCCATACCACGAGATGCTGGAGATCTCGGGCCATACTTTGACATGAATTTTCTAGATAGCCCAAGTTTAAGTTTTCATCGGCGATTCCCACATCATATCTAATTTGGATCCGACGATGTCAATTTCATGTGATACTTGCTTTGAATCTTGCAAGATTCTCTTTCCTCGTTTTCTTTCTGTCAAGTATTGGTAATGGGTAATCATCCCCTATGATACATTTGGATGATATTTGTATTGACAAAGGCGCTAGGTGCGGCTCGAAAATATATTTTGATGGAAAGAATCGAAGCTCGGGAACCCATCTTCTTATGAAATTAGCATGTTTTGTTTCCACATTAAGGCTAGATTTGGAGTCTGGACATGGGTTGTAGATTCTGTAGTATGGCATCGAAAACGGTGCTACTCCAGCCAGCCATAACCAGTTACCGTTGTTTACAGCCCAGTCGGCATCCAGAAGTTTCTTTTCAAAAACATCCCTTCCTGCAGTCCAGTTTTGCCACATTTGCCCCCTAGTCAAGAAACAAGATACTGCATGTCTACCTAGGTGGTGCATCCATCCCGTCTCATCGAGTTGCCGCATCATAGCGTCAATGTAAGGAAACCCAGTCATTCCAGATTCCCAAGAGTCCATTTTCTCAGAATCATATTCATCCCAATTGATGTTCTTACAGTTGATATTGTTCGTACTCTTGTCCCAGTTATCCACTGATCTTGACAAAAGGTAGAACATCTCTCTGAACATCAATTGGCCGTGTAATGATTCCGGTGGCTTTGTATGCTCACCATTGAGATATGCTTTCTCACATTCCTTCCATAGCATTCTGACTGAAATACAACCTGTGGTTATGTAAGGGGAAAGTCCAGTTGTACTTGGTTCGCTAGGATTATCATCCAAATTAGTAGAGCAAGTTCTTGGTTTACTGAATCTGTTCACAAAATCTTCTTGTTTGGCGATTTTTCTAGATAAACGGTCCAGTGCTTCATCCTCTCCTCCTCGGAAGTAATGTCTTTCATTCAACCGATCTGGAAACAACGTTCCTAACTCTAACTCCAATTCTGAAATACTAATATCGTTGACGCTGATAGAGACATTTGCATTTGTTTTTGTTTTATTCGGCACCGGTATTGGTTCGTTAATATTGTAGTAACCAAAAGAGTCAACATCAAAATTATTCATGAATATTCGTTCCATATTTTTCATTGATTTCGGGTCAAAGTAAGTTGGAGAGCTGATGGTTTTCTCAATGTCCAACAATGTATGAACAGCAGGAAATGATTTGACAATGCAATTCTTTGGTGTCTTCATAGACCATTCTGTAATCTGAGATGAAAGCATCAAACCTCTGGGTTTATTGCAGTATTCGTAGGCCAGAAAGTTATTTTCACCGTCCAAATTTTGGAAGATCGATTCAATATTTCTCAACGCTCCGCCAGTATATATCTTCAATTCTAAATTCATTTTCTTTTCTAAATTATCCCTAAGCACCTTCAAACAATCCACTAAAAATCTGAATCTATTAAATCCAATTTCTCCATCTCTAACAGAGGTCAAATAGCCGTCTAGTAGGAATACTGGAACTATGGAATCTACCTCTTCTGAATTGCATGCCCAGGATAAGAATGGGTTGTCGTGAATCCTCAGAGAATTCCTGAACCAAACCACGGCCGTGGACATAATGTAACCTCAGATTTTCTACTTTTGAGAAGTTGTTTTTCTGACACGTTCGTATTAAAAATTTGAACTAGGTTCGGTCCTAATAATCTGTTTTGAGATGTATGTCAAATCTAGAATCGACGGGCTGGGAGATTATTTACATGTTTTTGACTATTTTTTTGAGTCATTACCTCTTCAGCAGCTTTCTCTGCTGAAAGAAGTGCTCCCTCCACACTTCCGTGGAGGAGTTGGTCGCCACATTCAATGACATCTCCAGGTCCATTTCTAGGCTTGTGAGTAAGGCGAACACCTGCCCCCGTTTCTGGTAAAGCCATCTCGATATTTTGGATATCTAAAGTTCTCCACCCTGAAACAGTTCCATCTCCAAACCAGCGACCAAGGTCAGCTCGTGCAGCTGCATCGACAGCTGAGGCGTCTTGAATTCCGGCAGCAACGGCTCGATCGCCAACAATAGTCACTGTCACAAGACTCCTTCCGTCTGGGGCATAAGTAGGTTGGACATTAGAAGGTATAGCGACGTGAGCAACGAGTGAATTTGGGTCAGCAATATCTCCGTTTAGAAGGATTAATTTTGACTTGAATGGAGCCTTTTCTGCATCATAGTGAATCGTCCAAACAGATCTCGTAGGAGTATTTTCAGGAATTTCTGAAAAGGCCTTTACAACAGCATCAAAGCGGTGCGCTTCTCCTCTAAATCGAACAGCATCTGGATCTAAACTTCCGATACGGACACCCAGACGCATACGTTCTTCTCCGATTTTCTTTGCAAGAGTGGCTGGTGCTGCACCAATACCATCCCGAGGAAGTACCATTCGACCCTTGGACATCATACGGAACACGAAACGAAACATTCGTTCACTCGTCCGTAAATCAGATTCGAGAAAAATTCCACTGAATAGAGGGAGGAAAAAACGGTCTATCATTTCTTGACTGAAACCAAATGATCGAAGATATTCCATCGTAGTATCATCTTCTCCATTGAATTGAGAATCAATTGTCCCGCGTGTAACTTTTGAGCGAAGTCGAGCAACTTTGAACAGATCACCCATCCCAGCAAATCCATTGAATGCACTGAGGATGCCACGAATCGGTTGTCTCCATGGATCTGCCATCCTTCGAATCCTTTGTTTTCCCTTGCGAGAATCAACAATTAGGGCTCCTGGATCGAAGCTACGACTGCCCATAGCTTTGTGATCAAACACTTTTTTCGCAGTTGGGTAAGCGGTTTGCATGACGTGAAAACCTCGATCCAACTGAAATCCATCGACGATTTTCGTTCGCATCCGGCCTCCAATCTCATTTTCTCGATCAAAAATGACGACCTCAAATCCGTTTTCGAGAAGAATAGATGCACAGTGAAGGCCAGCGATTCCCGCGCCGACAATGGCGACTCTCTGTTCAGTCATCGTTCGACTCACGTTCGTGCGACTTCTTGAGCCTTGACTCGACCTAATCCACCGTCAACATGCAGAATCTCGCCCGTCATCCATTCTGGAGCTCCATCGACCAGCCAAGCAGCAATTGACGCAACCTCGTCCGGCTCTCCGATTCTCCCGACAGGATGCATTGCATCACTCATCGTTCGAGCAGCATCGTTTGCTACCAGCCGTCCAGCCATTGCTGTGTTAGTGAGAGCAGGTGCAATTGCGTTAATACGAATTCCACGCTTAGCATAGTCCGCAGCAGCCGCACGGGTAAGCCCTTCAATCGCGGCCTTAGCCGATGCAATTGCAGCATGATTGGGCATACCATATGTTGCAGCAACGGATGAGAAGAGAACCACACGCCCTCCTTCTCCACGCATCATCAATGGTGCAGTCGCACGAAGCGCATTGAATGCAGTAAACAGGTTCTGTTGAATCGTCTCCTCCACTTGTTCTTCTGAGGTTGCATGGAGTGGTCTGAGGAGTATTGATCCAACAGCTACAACAACGGCATCGATTCTACCGTGGCGTTCGACAATGCCCTTCGCGATTTTTTTCATAGCATCTGAATCCCGTGCGTCTACTGGCTGAATATCTGCTCCACCAATGCGTTCAGCAATTGCTTCCAATGGCGATATTTCTCTTCCACTAGCTACAATCTTCCATCCGGAAGAGGCTAGACGTTCAGCTGTAAACCCACCAATACCTCCACCGGCACCAAGAATCCAAGCGACTTTCATGCGGGTATTTCACCTCCAATTCCAAGCCCAGTTCTGAATTCTTTCAGGTAAGGTCCCATGGATTCTATGAGCATTACATCAGGATGCGATCGTATGACTAGGCCGTCGAGATACATTAGCGCCCTGATTATGGGAAACGCTTCTTCTCCAAAGTCAGCTCCAGCTTTTTCGACTGCTGCTCTAACCGTTAACATCATCACGCGAGTGAGACTTTGTTCACCTACAGGTTTGGTTTCAAATCCAGAATAAATTTCATCCATCTTAGCGTAATATTTTGCTAAACGTCGTTCGTCTAATTGAGCATCTGACATAGAAAGTAATGCATCATATGCCTCGCTAAATTGACGATTTGATAGTTGCTCGAAGAAATGAAACAGAGCACCATTCACGTGGGACGGAGCATGACAAATGGCACCATTGTCGATGAACACAAATCTCCCATCAGTGTCGATGATACAGTTACCTGGATGTAAATCGCCGTGAAATGTTCCAATACCGAATAGGAAAGCACCATGAATTCGGAATAAATCTAGTAGGGTCTGCCAACTAAGTGAGGCATCTTCGATTCCCTCTTCTAGAGATTTACCTTCAATAAACTCCGAGACAAGAACATGTTCGTTTGAGAGATGTGGATAGTATACCGGGAATCGAAGTAATGGCATGGGAAAGTCATCCTTGAGATCTTCTTGGATTTCTTGCAATTCCTTTGCGCCCTTGATTTCATTACGTAGATCGAGTTCACGAGTGGTATAATCTGCGACGTGATTTAGAAGTGCCATTGGGTTTCCTACCTTGCGTAATTTTGGAGAGAATATGAGGAAAATACGAAGCCAGCGTCGCATCCTCTGTACATCACGACGAAACTGCTTTTCGTTCTGTGATTTGATAATCTTCACAACCACTTCTTCTCCGGTTTTTAGACGGCCACGATGGACTTGGCCGACTGAGGCTGCAGCTAACGCTTCGTGATCAATGGAGTCAAAGGAATCCATGAAGCCTTCAGGGGCTCTAGCTTCCAGATTAGCGAAAACATCCTCACTTGGAATAGTAGCTGCGTGTTGATACAGAGATTGTAACTGTCTACATTTCTCGACAGAGAGAATATCTGAGCGTAAAGCAAAGATTTGAGCTAACTTCACAGCCAACAACCCTTGTCGTTGAATCCAGTCTAGATCAGCAGGCTTTTTCCTCAAGACCTGCCGCATGAACCGGAGAAACGTCAGAAGCCGCATGGTGAGAAATTCCACCTCAAGGTTATGAATCGCTGTTCATGAGCGGAGTTACCACGGGAATTTCCAGGACCATATGATCAGGTCATTGAGGATGCATTGTATCGAGATTGCAAGAGCACCAATAATCATCCATTTACCTTCAGGATGTCCATCTATGTAGGCTGAATATCCTAGAAGACCGAACATCACGTTTCCGATTGACACTAACAGGAGAATGCCAATGACTAGTGCAGGTGTCCAGGTTGCATCAGTTCGGAGATGGAATCCAGTGCTCTATAGCCACAACATCGATGGAATTAGGAATATGCTGAAGGCAATGAGCAATCTTCCAGCACCTCCACCATCGGTTTCACCCCAAGGCCAACGTAAGTCAGCGATGGAAGCAGCATCCATCCTAAACAGGACCATCCACCAAAAGAGTAGGTATCCTGCGGCTGCTACGAACATGAAGATGATACTGAAACGTTGGAGTGAGCCAGTTACACCCCCCCATAATGCTGTAGCATCCTCCATTCGTGACACTCCATATGCATAGGCCACGAGAACAAGACCTCCGGCTATTGTGGTAAAGAGCCGCAGTGTATCGCGTGTGACTTCCATGTTTGCTCACTTAATGGAACGATGTTTGATGATTACCCCTTGATATTGTTTCAATTATCGAGATTAGTTCAATCAAACTTCAGCAGTCATTTCTGTATCTTCTTGCATGAGCAGATGGTAGCGCCAAAGATCATCAATTTCACCTGATCCTTCTTCTCTGACCACTCGGACATCACCTTCGTCAGGATATCGTGCGGCTAGTGCACCTTCGATGATACCATCATCAAGTTCCCACAGGGGTAAAACCTCTGGGTTATCTGCTTCTGGTAATTCATTTAGACCAACACGGACGTGGAAATTCGGATCAAATTCGTAGGCGAGGGTTCCTAATCCGGCCGCTTCCCACAAATCCATCATTTCGTTTAGGAACTCGATATTATCATCGATAGAACGGAGGGTGAAGGCGAGTTCCTCACCGACTCTTCTACCAACTTGTCGCATCATCATTTGCAAGTCGAATCCGAGTATTGTTAACGATGCTAGGCTATTTTCAGATAAGCTTCGTCTTGCATTAGATACTTCACGGCCTGCTTTGATCATTGCATCAGGATCGAAAGGCGTGTCCTCATCTGGTAATTCAAGATCAACTCCAAGGGCATTCCTTAATTTTTCTAGGAAGGAGCCTTGCCCAATTTCAATTCGGAGAGGGTCTACAATTTGTTTCTCAGTGAATCGTTTCACTGCTTGTTCGAACGGAACAGCCTCTGGCCAAATAGCATCGATGAGATTCGCCTGCGATGCAGCAAACTGTTCTGAAAGCACATACAGAGCGGCATCTTCGCGCCCTCGACCAACGGGATTTGCCTCAATCTTGAGCATCTGAAGAACTTCAGTTTCGTCTTTGAGTGCTCCTTGAGTCTCGACATCATCCGAGTGACGTACTTCGACCGCATCGTCAAGTTGTTGGAAGAAGCGAACGGTCCTTCTGTGAAGTTTTGCGAGCACCTGGACGCGCACACCACGCTTTACAGCTGAGTTTACTGCTTCGACAGCAGGCCCACGACAAAGAGCAAGAATGCCATATTCCCCTAGCATGAGAACCATGCGAGTCTGAGCTTCTTCAGCCATTTGTTCGATACGCTTGTGGATGTGAACTCGTTCCTTTAGCACTGCAAACTTTGGTTCGTCGGAGCGAGCCTCCTTGATGTTACTGCCCTCTATTGTGCGCCCTTCAAGGACACTTTCGTAACCAATCTCGACACGACGTAATTGTTCTTTTTTCATCCCGATGAGTTGTTCGATTGCTTCGTTAACTGGAGGAGATGAGAATTTCATTGGACGATCTGCCGTTGTTGTCACTAGTCCAATTTCTTGTAGCCTTGAAAGTGAATTGTAAGCGTCGAGTCGAGTGGTCCCGAGTTCTGATGCGAGCTCAGAAGCCTTCATTTTTGGTTTAGATGACAAAATAAGAATCGACTGAATTTCTCGTTCGTTCAGACCCGCATCAGCGAGGACTTGTTCCCAACTCATTCGAACCGTCCACCTTCAGTGACATCGCTCAGGGCCGCTAGGATTTTTGCTACGTGATTTCGTGGACGGAAAAGCCAATCGTAGACATGACGAACAGTTCGGTCAGGGGCGATGACAAAGGATGACTTAGAAGGGAATTGACCGAGATGCATCGGGACTCCGAAAGCTTTCGCTGTGCTACGATCAGGATCGCCTAGGATTGGGAATGGGAGGTCGTTTTCTTCTTTGAATTCCTTGTGATCATTTTTCGGATCCTGGCTGATGCCGATAATTTCACAGTCAACAGAACGGAAGAGGGAATATTGCTCCTTGAAGTTCAGACAACCCCGTTTGCAAGTCGGTGAACCATTCAGTGCGTAGAAAAAAACGACTTTCCACTGGCCATCAAAGTCGCTCAGGCTAACCATTTCACCTTCTGATGATTCCAAGTTGAAATCAGGAGCCTTCTCTCCCACGCGCAATCTTGAGTTATTTTCCATATTTTTCGACAATGAGATTACCTCCATATGCATTCCTCAGAATTCGATTAGATGTCCCATTCGCGCAGCCTTCGTTGAAAGATATTCTCGATTGTGAGGTCCTACCCCATCGATATGTTCGATCCGTTCAACAACTTCAATTCCATTTTCTTCGAGGGCACGATATTTCAGTGGATTGTTTGTTAGTAGCCTAACTTGTGAGACGCCCATTGCTTGCAACATTTCGGCTGCTATACTGTAGTCCCGCGCGTCGCCGGGGTGACCAAGAAGTAGATTGGCGTCAAGGGTATCATATCCTCTGTCCTGTAGTGCGTAGGCTTGGATTTTCGCTGCTAGTCCAATACCACGCCCTTCCTGGCGGAGGTAAACTACCATCCCAACACCGTTTTCCTGAATTCCATTCAACGCTCGCTTCAGTTGCGGTCCACAGTCACACTTTAGCGAACTAAATGCATCTCCGGTTAGACACTCTGAGTGAATACGAACTAAGGGGGCCTCGTCCATCCATGGTTGGCCGGTGTAAATCACACAGTGATCCTCGGATGTTAATTCTGGAAATGCTCTCACACGAAAATTACCGTGTTCAGTTGGAAGGTGTGCATCGGCTCGAACCATACGTTCGCGTTCTTGTTGTTGCTTGGACAAGGCCATGTTACTCGATTTTTCCTATTCCCTTATGAAGAACTGTTCAATTCCTGAATTCCAACCTCAGAACACCGATTGATATAGCCGTAGAAGAAAAAGGAACTGGATGCGCTCTGTCAATTGCGATCTTGGGGTGGCTGCTTGTACTGTAAGTGGTAACCAGATTCTCCTAGTGCAAGAGGCAGCAGGTCCGCATGCGGGAATGTGGGGGTTGCCAAAGGGTTTTGTTGAGCCTGGTGAACTACCATTCGATGCAACTCTTCGGGAATTAAAGGAAGAATGTGGGATTGAAGGAGAAATAAGTGGACTCGTGGGTGTAAGAGAGACTTCAAAGAACGGAATTATCAAAATTTTCCTCGCCTATTCTGTGAAGCCCAAGTCCCTGGATGTTAATGTGGATTCTAATGAAATCGAAGCCTACGGGTGGTTCGATGCAATGGAATTAGAATCAGTCGACTGGATTAGTCCTACCATGCGGTCAATTGCTACTTCTGCTCTTTCTTGTGGCGCTCCAACGGTTTCACTTGACCTCTCTGAAAATCGGGGTAATCCCTACCATATTCATCTGATGCCTGATCACATCAATTTGGCTTTGGGGGGTTCAAAATGACTCTCTCAACACAGCATCTTCCAGGCCGAATCCGAAATCTGAACAATGCACCAATTGATTCCAATGGAGAATTCGTCCTGTATTGGATGACAGCCCAACGCCGTACGCGCTGGAATCCCTCATTAGAGCATGCAGCTCAACTCGCAGAAGAGCTTGACCGACCCTTGATCGTAGTTGAGCCATTCAGTATCGATCACAAATTTTCTAGCGACCGCTTGGTAACTTTCGTTGCACAAGGAATGCTAGACAATCTAGAAGCTTTCCAAGGTTCAAGTGTTCGTTACATTCCTTGGATTGAAACTCATCGAGAACGAGGAACAGGCCTGCTTCGTCGAATAACCTCAAGAGCATGTGTGGTAGTTATGGATGATTTCCCTACCGGGCACCCTCGCTTTGTAATGGAACGGGCTGCTGATATTGTTCCAGTATGTCTTTTTGCAGTGGATGGTTGTGGAGTAATTCCACTAAACTGGACAGAGAAAGCCCCACCGTTAGCTCACACTTTCCGCAGAACTGTTCAACGTCGTGTCCTCGAAGCTATTGCTACAGCTCCTATGGAATCCCCTCTTACTGGTCGTAGCAGTGCCCTTTGGATGCCGGATATTCAATTCAATCGATTGATGGAAGATCTTCGATTTGATATGACGCCATTGGAATGGCTATGGAGGGTTGCAGAAGGTGGGATTACAGCCAAACAGGCTTTGGATCCATTGCCAATTGATCATCAAGTACCACCCGTTTTGGGGTGTCGCGGTGGTTCTTTTGAAGCAAAGCGTCTCCTCGATGTGTTCATCAATCAACGCTTGTCGAATTATGCCGAAGGTCGTAACAATCCTTCGAATCCAATGACTAGTCGTCTTTCGCCTTGGCTTCATTTTGGACACATTTCATCGTTGGAAGTAGTACACCGTGTGCTAGAGGACTCATCATGGGATCCATCGATGACAGAAGAGAAAGTAACAGGCTCTCGTAATGGATGGTGGGGTTTGCCTGAATCCCATGAAGCCTTCCTTGATCAAATCATCACATGGCGAGATCTTGGTTTCCATTTTGCTCACCATCGCCCAGATCACGCAACCTTTACTTCGCTTCCTGAATGGGCACAAGCTACACTTTCTGAGCATGCCGATGATCCAAGACCTCTGTACACTTTTCAAGAACTTGAAGAAGGAAACACTCACGATGAGATTTGGAATGCAGCTCAAATGGAATTGAGAGAGACTGGTATCATCCACAATTATCTTCGCATGCTCTGGGGTAAGCGAATTCTAGAATGGGCACCCGATCCAATTACAGCCTCAGATTGGATGGTTCGGCTTAACGATCGTTGGGCTCTTGATGGCAGAGATCCTAACTCGTACACTGGAATATTTTGGGTTTTAGGACGGCATGATCGTGCATGGGGTCCAGAGCGTCCAGTGTTTGGTAAAGTCCGATTTATGTCGAGTGCTAATACTGCGCGCAAACTCGATCTCAAAAGATATCTATCTCAATTCGGAAGTAGACGCAATGATGGTCTCGCATAATGGTGATAGTAATGCATTACGAACATGAGACAACAGTTCATGCGCCGAGACAAACGGTTTGGGACTGGCATACTCGAGAAGGAGCGTTTGATCGATTAACGCCTCCTTGGGAACCTATGGAGACAGTGAGCGCTCCACCGGACCTAAGTCCAGGTGGTCGTAGAGTAATCCGATTCCCTCTTCTTGGGCCAATAAAGGGCCGTTGGATTGCCGAACATACAGATCTCGTTGAAGGTGAGTTGTTTGCAGATAGAATGGTACGTGGCCCATTCAAGCGTTGGTGGCACACACACCGGTTTGTTGACAAGGGCGAGATGACAATCATCGAGGATGAAGTTAGTTATGATGTCCCCATGGGATTTCTTGGTAGGCTATTTGGCGGCCGTATGGTAAGAAAGCGAATCCTGCAAATGTTCACTGCACGAGAAAAAGGTCTGATCAATGACATAACTCGCCAAATGGAGTTTGCAGATGCTCCTAGGAAACGCGTGCTCGTGGTAGGTGGGAGTGGTTTAATCGGGTCTAATCTAATCCCGTTTCTAGATTGTATGGGTCATGAAGTTACTCAGTTAGTTCGTCGCGAACCATCACATCCTAGGCATAGATTTTGGGATCCAAGTAATGGTGTCCTGGATATCGAGCATCTGGAAGGAATAGATGCTGTTATTCATCTCGGTGGAGTTGGAATAGGGGATAAGAGATGGACAAAGAAACGCAAAGCTGCGATTATCGGTTCGCGTAGAGATTCTGTTACTCTTCTAGCAGAAAAGATGGCTAGTATGGACTCCCCTCCCGAGGTTTTCATTGTTGCAAGCGCAATTGGTTACTATGGGAATCGTGGAGATGAAGAGGTCGACGAATCAAGCAAGCGTGGAGAAGGTTTCCTCTCTGAAACTACCGAGATGTGGGAGGCTTCGGCTGATGCAGCACGAGATGCCTCTATTCGGACAATTCACCTCAGAACAGGCATCGTTATGTCTCCACTCGGTGGGGCTCTTGGCCGTATGCTATTACCATTCAAACTCGGTGGTGGTGGTCCTATTGGCAATGGTAAGCAATGGTTCTCTTGGATTTCCATGAATGATCACATCGCTGCAATTCAGCATCTTATGATGACACCTGAATGTGAAGGACCCTTCAATCTGACATCTCCAAATCCAGTGAGACAGAAGCAGTTTGCTCGAGTCTTGGGGCGAGTACTTCGACGACCTGCCTTTGCCCCTCTCCCTGGATTTGTCCTTAGAATTGTCTTTGGTGAGTTGGCTAGACCATTGCTTCTAGAAGGTCAAAAAGTCCTCCCTAAACGCCTCCTTCAATCTGGTTTTGAATTCCATAACCCTGATCTCGAAGAGTCACTACGTGATGTTCTAGGCGCTTGGAAGATGGATAACAACCCCCTCCAATCATCTTCTACAGCACAACCTTCTACGCAGGTCTGAAACAGGACGGCGCCTTCGATTAGTCATGGCATGGTGGAATCGACGGCGTAATCATGCCCCATCTATTCCAAATGTCGAGCACAAACTAGTGTGTGTTGTTGACGCTTCCCTAAAGATGGGTAAAGGAAAAATTGCTGCACAGGTAGGCCATCTTTGCATGGATGTAGCCTTAGGCCTAGAACGGAATAGGCCACGCATTCTTGACGTGTGGACTCGTAGGGGACAAGCCAAAGTCGTGTTGAAAGCATCGGATTCGGAAGAGATGTATCGCCTAATTGAACGTGCCAAAGAAGCTAATTTGCTCACTTGGTCAATACGTGACGCTGGCCGGACTCAGATTCCATCTGGATCGATGACAGTTATCGGAATAGGGCCTGCTCCAGTTGATCAAGTTGATATTGTGACAGGACATCTGAAATTACTCTGAATATGGGACATTTTTTGTCGTCATTGAGAAGGTCAAGGCTAAGAGAAGGACCCTCTACATTGGATTATGCATGAGTACCCCTCCGACCGGGTCGACCTTCGCAGTGATACAGTTACTCAACCAACTGCAGATATGCGAATCGCTATGCAAAATGCATTGGTTGGTGACGATGTCTTAGGTGATGATCCAACAGTCATTGAATTACAAAATAAAATTTCCAATATGCTTGGCAAAGAGGCGGCGTTATTTGTCTCAAGTGGTACGATGTCTAACGCAGTCGCAATTCGTGCACACACGAATCCTGGTGATGAGATTATCACAGAAGAAACCAGCCATATCTACGTCTATGAAGCAGGAGGATATGCCGCACTTTCGGGTTGTTCTGTAGCTTTAGTCCCTGGAAAACTTGGGATTATGATACCCGATGATGTAGCAATTGCAATTAGGAAGAGCGATGGGAGCCTTGGACACTTTCCTAATGGTTCACTTGTCTGTGTTGAGAATACATCTAACCGTGGTGGAGGAACTTGTTATCCTCAAGAGATATTGGATAAAATCGCTAAGATTGCTCATGATAATGATTGCCAAGCACACATGGATGGTGCCCGTATGTTCAATGCTGCAGTGGCAACCGGAACAGATCCAGCTCGCATCGTTCGTGATTACGACTCCATCTCTATTTGTCTCTCCAAAGGTCTTGGTGCCCCCGTTGGCAGTGTTCTAGTTGGGTCGAAACAATTCATTGCTAAGGCACATCGTTGGAGGAAAATGTTCGGAGGAGGAATGAGGCAGGCCGGTATTCTTGCAGCAGGTGGCTTGTTTGCATTAGACCACCACATTGATCGGATGGCGGAAGATCACACACGTGCACATGTTCTCGCTGAGCGATTGAATGGAAATTTTGGACTTTCAATCGATGCTTCCACAGTTCAGACCAACATGGTCTATGCAGATACCGAACGTCCTGCTAGGGAAGTGGTTGAAGCACTTGGTGAGCAAGGAGTAGATATCTTTGATCTTCGTCCGAATACCATTCGCCTTGTTACACATCTTCATATCACTGATGAGGATATTGAGAGGACTGTTGCAGCATTCGCATCTATCTAATTTATTTCTTCATCTATTGATAACGGGTCAATGTTGTATTGCTCCTTATGATGGGTAATAATGGGGCCGATGGAACGAACGATAATCTCTGTATTTGTTGTGGGATTGAACCTGCGATGGATGGTATGAGATGGGGGCAGATTTGTCATGCGATGATTCGCCCACGTACGAGTCGTAATATGCCATCTACTAACATCAGACGTGAAGATATCCAGATTGTTAACAAAATCCTTGACAATTATTCTCCGCAGGCTACCGCCAGTCGATTGAGAGAATTGGTGACATCCTTTTCTGAGATTGATCAAAGTTGGGCAAATATCCACTATCCAATGATTCGTAATCAGACGGCCTTGGATCCGTTGATGAGTGAGGGGGATGCAGCCCAACTACGTCAACGAATATTCGAAGTGATTGATGAAGATGACATAGAAGAATGTCAACGATTACTTAGACGAGGATTTCCTTTGCCTGGGGGTTTATGGCTTACTATTTTGGAAGGACCGGGTACCCCCTCAACAGTTATCTTGGAGGGTAAAATCCAGGTTTCAAGGTCCTTTCCAGGGCAGCATCTAGTGAAGATGATGTCAAAGATGAATGAATCACAGATTGCAAGTATAGATTGGGAAGTTTTCGTCAAAACACTGTGTACTCTTTTCCCATCAATCGGCATTCGTCGTAGACGAGAACTTCGATTTCAACCATTTCGATACGCATTGGGGAGAAGTGGCCGCACTAATTTTTGTTATGCATCAGTCCTGCTTTCACAGATTACTGAGTTTACCGGGAATAAAATACAACCAGTAGATTTCCGTAAACATTCCGACGAGCGTGCTATTGCTTTAGACGCTCTTCCTCATGCAGTTGAACACCTTTCCCAATCAGAATATGGAAGGCTGCCTTGGTTAGGTCAATGGAGAGAGGCAACCGAGAACTGGTGCAATCCAAGTTTCTTGAAACGAAATAATGAGGCTATGATTCAGGTTCGGAACGGTCATCTTCACATCCGTATCCAAAGCATGGGTGGTCGAACTAAAATCCGAAAGATACCAATGGACATCTCTGTATGGCAAGGGATAATTTCGGCACAATTGTCTCCTCCAGGTTCTCCTCAACATGATCGTCTTTGGCTCCTCTTAGAAAATTGGAATCTTGGTAGTGTAGCTCCTGCGATTCCAGATGAACCGGATCGGACTGCAGCAAAAACGCTGGTTAAACAAATTCTAGCAGAGGACAGAATCCATCTTGTTCAGAGTAAACAGGCAATCGAAATTCAAGGCACTTCGGGTGCTTCTTATCTAATTAAGACCAAACCCAAATACAATTCACGAGATAGCCTTAGTATCCAAGGAAGCACGCCGCGTCGTCAACATCAACTGATTTGTATCCATCAACCACCTGAACAACTGAAGTTACCTATAGGCGATCAGATCGGTGCAATTCTCTTGGTTTGTTTAGAAGATTTAGACAACCATCCACTGATATCTACTATTACGGAATTTCTTCGTCGCAATGATTTGTTACGTTCTCAGAATGCTTCAAATTTCAGTGACCAAGAACAAGAAGAGCAACATCTTCCGTACCTCCAACGTCGAAATCTTCGCGCTCTTCAGGAAAATTGGCGTAGGAACCACAGAGAGGCGATTGATGCATGGGATCGCGAGGATGGACATATTGAGCATGAACGCCTTCCTACATTTCCGATAACAGATGATGTGTTGCAGAATCTTGAACCTCGTCAGAGGATTCCTCGATTGATTGCGAATGCTCTAGTTGCTCTTCGCGGGTCTCCAATTGGGGCTCAAGCACGAGTTCCTTGTCTCCCAGGAGGTTTTTTTACGATTTTGAGATTGACAAATATGTATCAAACTAGTGAAGAGATCGATCTTCTTCGAACCCTTCTCGCAGTATGTGGATGGCAACTCGAGAGGGATGAAGATAATGAAGTTCAGATATGGCGACGTCGGGAAAATTTGGAATGGGATCGTGCTACAATCTTCAATAGTTTAGCTCCGCTCCAGGAGGTTCACAATCCTCAGGGACGTCCATGGTGGGCTACTATTGAGGAAATGGTTGCACATTTCATGAATCAAACTTGGGCAATGCGACGTTGGAATCATCCATTGGTAGAGCACGAATCTGCGGAAGATTGACCTAAGGCAGTCCCCGTATTGATGCATGCGTCGTTGTATTGCCCTCCTACTAATCCTTCTCATCACAGGGTCTGTTCAAGCAGAAAGCGACTCCATATCGAATCCTGGTCTTCGGGTCTATGTTGAGGAAACAGGAGGGATGGAGATGAGTGGATTGCTCGGAGGTATTGCAATTGATGTTGGAATAGGAAATCTCAGCAATTCTACAGGTGATGTTCCATCTTCACAATGGCCGGCGATTGCGGAAGTGTATACGGCAACTTGGTGCGGGAACTGCCTTGATTCAGAGCACGCTATTAAGGAACTCACTGGAGAACGCCCCATTGAAACACTCCACTATCATCGTGAGTACTCAGAAATCTCAGATCCCTTTGGGACCGAAGTTGGCGATGATCGTTGGATTGCAAGATATGGTGTTACAAACAAGGTTGCAACTGATGGTTTGGAACGTTTACCTCCCTCTGCCGTATTCAACGGTGAATGGCTCCATTCGGGCTCGGTTCCTAAGGTGGCAGATTCTCTTTCAGATGATTATGCGATGAGCCTTGATATTGAAAGCAGCCTCCCGAATGAAGGTTTGAGCGCCTCTCTTTCATGGACTCCAGATGATGTTAATTCAACTAACGGAACAGCATCTTGGTCTATGGATAGAAGTATTCTGAACAGAACCGTCGAGGATATCTGGTTGGATGATTGCATGAGCCCAAAGAGAACTTCTGTTACACCAGTCCTTTTCATTGTAGAGAATATTGCAAGATACGAAGATGGAAGTAATGGTTTGGAATATTATCCTCATGTAATTCGAGATATTGTTCGTTTTGATAATGCAGTTGATGCCAGTTCCGGATCCTCCACAATTCAGATGCCTGGAGTATGGGATGGTGAAGACCTTCGTCTCGTTTTAGTTCTTGAATGGTCAACAATCTTCGAACCTCTGGACGAAGATTGTTCAAGCAATCTTGTAGAATCGAACGATCGGAGTATTCCTGCTATTGGAGCATTATCTTCTCTTGCAGTAATTGGAGTTGCTGCCTTGTCCCCTAGACGAAGAAATGGTGACTGATTAGCGCGGATTTAACAACCCTCAACATTGAGACCCATTGAGGTGGTTGGGAGTTGACGGTTACTATCGAACAGATTCCCAGAGGTCCCTTACCGGCTTGGGTTTTCGATCATTCAATTCAACAAGCAATTGATCCTCGAAACCCTACCGAAGGAGGTCCTTCTCGCCTTCTTTTTCTCCATTCTGGTTCTCTTGCACGTGACAGATTTCTCAGTGCAGTGATTGATCAGATTGGCATAATAGATCGAACAAACCATCTAACTCTCGGTGGCCTGACGAAGAAACTTTTTGCAGATTTTCGAGAGCCCCGAGTCCTACCATCTAACCCTGCACTTGAACAAACAATTCATCGATTAATGCAGATTAAGGCAGCAGAACTTGCCTTCCCAGTTCTACATCCTCATCCTGATTGGGAGTGGCCGATAGCTAAGACGCAGAATTTGCTAGAGCTTGACTCAGTTTTACGATTTCAGAACGCTCCCCTCGATGTTCTCGAAGAGCATCTTAGTGGACTCCATACGGTTCTCGATATTGTGGAGAAACAACTGAATGGAACTCATCCAAACCGTCTTCTTCCTCGGCTTTTGACAGCACTTCTTGATGAGAATCGTGCCGTATTTACTCTTGAACATCTTGATGGAATAGTTCTCTTAGACCAATCTCCTACCCTCATGCCAATACATGCTGAGATTCTTAGAGCAATTTCTTCTCGTGTTCCGATTCACCAACTTTGCTATTCAGGGTCTCATCGGTTAGGGATGCATGGTTGGTTACTCGAAGATATCCCACCTGTCAAGACACTAGATGACTTGCCTGAATGGATTCCTCCTCATCCAATTGGGAGTCAAGACCCAGATGTACCTCTCCATCGAATCCATGTCCGTAAAAATGGAGATTCCCCTGCAGCATTAGGTCGCATAGTATCCCAGGCTATCGATTCCGGTATCGAAGATATTGTAATTGTTCATCCGAATGGTGTAGAATTACCTCGCAGCCATCTCGATCAACTCAAGGCTCTTGGCCATAATTCGCCGAGAGCTACAATTCCTCTCAGAGGTAGTCCCTTTGTTCATTGGTTAGCCGCAATAGTAGGATTATCTCATGGCGAAGATGGCTTTTCACTAGAAAGAATACTTGCTCTTGCCGTTCAGCGCACGGTTCGCATCTTCAATCCCGAGGAAGTTGAATCTCATCCCGTTTGGCATGATTTGTCGCCTCTTCCAGATCGAGATTCACTAGATTCACTTGCACGTGACCGTCGACTAATCGGAGGAGCTGGAGTTCTAGGTGATTGGTTGCGAGCTTTGTCTGCTGAAACTGATGATAGTCTACAGGGTAAGCGTTTGGAAGCAACACAGTGGTGGTTTTTGAATCTCCTTGGAGCCATGTACCCGATTCTTGATGAGTCGGATGCGCAAGTCCTCATGGAGAAAAGCAACCACGTGGGTTGTAGTTCAGGAGAACTGCTCCCGTTCGAAATAATCGAGGGAACCCCCGATGAGTGGTTAGATCAAGTAATTGGCATGATTGATCACGCTGCTCTACCATCCCGATTTGATGGCACTATTGAGGATGGTCTTATTGGATTACAGACATTGTTGAGTACCGTATCATCCCTTAGAGAGAATGAACAAGCTGTTGGTCTCAATCCGATAGTAGAACCTAGAGGTTGGAGAGATCAGATTATCTCAATGATTGAATCTGCAGAATTACAAAATTCATCAAAATCAGTGGAGCGATTCATCTTATGTTCGCCACAAGATGCGTTAGGTTGTCATGCCAATCTCGTAATTGTTCTTGACCCCCTTGCTGACAATTGGGATCTACGAGTTCGCCTCCCTCCACTTCTTTCTGAAGAGGAACGTCAGTATCTCGGTATTCTTCGTCCCGATGGACCGATTCGTGAGGCTAGACATTATCTCTCGGCTTTACTACACGCAGGAAAAGAAGTCATTGTGATTGATTCTACTCATATTGATGAATCAACTCCTCCTGTAGCCCCATACGCCGAATGGTGTCGTGAAGGAAGGTGGGAGTCGACTCCTCCTTCCATTCTCTCCAAGGATATTGGAAAAACCGAAGGTTGGACATGGGAGACAATCGAGGAATTGGATTGCCTAATCGCAGAATCCACGTCAGTGTTCTCATACCCTATCGAAGACCCTAGTATGGTTGTAGAGAGGAGTCATGGCATCTCCCGACAGGAGAATCGGGTCAACCAAGGGTCTCGTCTCCTACAGCGAAAAGATCCAGATTCGAATTCTCCTTTGTCTGAGTCCGCCATATTGGCTCGATATGAACGTGACCTGATGTCTGATAGGATGAGAAGACAACCACTGGTAATCAATTCAGATACGGTATATCATCCAGAGACGGTTCGAACAAGGGTTGTATCGACTCGGAATATGGCAATAGTTCCCATGGCAAAGCATCGCAAGGTCACTCTTCCAGTGATGAATCCTGAATGGCCAGTTTTGGGAGGTCCCTCTTCAACTGGTGAAAGTTCCTCGGTTTCTATCGATCCTCGACCTATTTCTCCGGCTTCGATTCAAGTTGATTCGATGGATCATAGAATGGGTAAGACAGCGGAATTGAAATGGTCAGTACCTAAGGTTTGGTCGCCATCTCGACTTAGGGTATGGCTTCAATGTGCTCGACGCGGTTGGTTGTCTAAAGCACTTGATGCATCAGCGGAGGAACTTCCTGACGATGAACTGGATAATCGTGTTCGAGGAAATCTCGTTCATGAGGTGTATGAGGGGTTGATTGAGGGCTCTCTTGGGATGAAACGTTCTGTCGCGAGAACAAATTTCTCTATTCCATCTGTAGACCGTTCTTCACTTAGCGATGAGAGTTTGATGACCGCTATGGCACAACTTCTAGACGCTCATGCACCTTGGTTAGTACGTTCTGATGTAGTTACAGAAGAACGTCTTCGTGATCTTGTCGGAATGACAGAACAAGAATGGAGAGCATGGCTTGTATCAGGAGATGACATGAATCCTGCGGGAAGATTTGCCCGCATCATTGAAGCTGAACACACATTAAGTGATGCAATCCCATTGGTAATGGAACATCAAATTGGGTCAAGTATCGAACGAGAAGAAGGACAATCCGTTCGCTCGCCTCATATTGAATTAGATCAGCAAGAGGGGGGCTCAACGATTCGAATCAATGGCTGGATTGATCGCGTTGATCTAATTCCATGGGACGTTGAAGGGACTCTAGTTAACGACTCAGGCTCTGATAGTGTAATTCCACTTGAAGGAGATCCTAATTGGACACCAAAGAGATTGGTAGCTATTCGTGATATGAAGTCCGCGGAGATGAATAGGAAGCGTGCGAAGCATCACGAACTATTGTTTGAGGACATACAACTCGCTCTCTATGCTCGTGCTTGGGAAATCGAGCATCCTGGAGATCAGGTGATTGCAGTAGGAGTTACAGATATCGGATTGAAGACTGAGCATTTTCTTGAGATTGATTTAGACTGGAAAGAACATCTTGCCCAATTTTCAATTGGTCAGCAGACAGAGGATCTTACAGGTATTTTCAGATTCCCCTCAGCGAATCCAGGTACTGGTAAAGAGTCAGCATTTCGACCTTGGATGTCACACCGAGTTGAGGCAGTTCAACGAGTAGTCAATGCCGCAATATCTGGATACGCTATCCCTAACCCTGATCGATTCTGCAATTACTGCAATGTCAAATCGATTTGTGGACTTTCTCACCTAGGAGGCGATTTTCGATGAGTCTCAATCATGGCCAGCGATTAGCTCTGAATCTCGATGCTCATCTTGTGCTTGACGCTGGTGCAGGTACAGGTAAGACTAAGACAATCGTAGAACGCGTAATCGAACACTATCTCGCTCCAGTTCAAAGGGCTTCTTTGCTCCTCCCACGTCCCGTTCGTCCAGGAAGGTTAGCTGGAGGAATGATCATCGATGGTGAGGCTGAACGGGTTGATTTGAATGAATGGCAAGGCCTACTTCCAACTGAAGTAGTCGTTTTGACTTTCACGAATGCTGCGGCAGAGGAACTCAAACATAGACTTCGAAAAGCACTTTCAGATCTTCGGGCAGGCACCACAAGTGGTGATTCAGAAGACCGTGCTGATTCACGTATTCCAGTCCAAGGTCTCCCTGATCAGTTCAGGATGCTTTTGGAGGATGCGCCGATAGGCACTATTGACTCCTTCTTTTCTCGTCTTATCTCTTCTTATCGGCCGTTACTTTCACAACGTGTATCGAAAGAACAGATTTCAACCGCTGAGAAAATTACATTGGAGACATTAGCCGTCAATACAGCTTGGCGTTTGTCATCTAACCCTGGTAGGCATGGGTATGCGGTTGATGCCGGTATTCCACAAGATATGGTTGACGAATTCTTTGATGCACGAAGCCGTCTTTCTCAGACGTTGGGAAGTACAGTTACTTGTCGTAAGGTTGTTCGTGGACTTCTAACACGTTCGGTTTTTCTTGAAGGTGTAGTGAATGCCTTAGGAAACGAATCTGGAGAAATTCCTGAGGATGCTTTACGAGAGGCATTCACAGCTTGGCTTGATCTAGATCGAATCATTGAGGTTTTGGAAAGGTTGCAGGAGCCAATTCAATCTTGGTTTGATGCGATGAGGGCTGCTGGTAAGACCACAAAAGTCGATCCAGAGACCAGATTTGCAGCACTAGCAGAATTCCTCAATCTTCCAACTCCTTCCTCCACATGGGAGGCATTGGTTCGTATTTTCCATCTTCACCGGATTATCTGTTCTCAGAATGGAATGACTAATGCAGGCGGTGCTGCCTTGTTTAGAAACAATGCGAAGGTCCTCCCACAAGGATACCTTCCACCAGGAAAATCTCCTAAGTGGGAGCGGGGACATGATACAGTTGCTTCAATTAGTGAAGAATTGAATCAAATTAGTGAACGAGCCAACCGTATTTGGACAGAGCCAGAACACGTATTTGAACGCCAAATGGCCTTTATTGTAGGCAATCTTGACACATCAAGTCCTACTCAAATGTTAGCGACTCATCCAATCCGGGCACCTAGAATCAATCTACCGACTCCATACTCAAGTAACGGTTTACCAAAGGTACAACGTTTCGATCTTGAACAGGAAACAAGGATGCTGAATGACCTTTGCGTGGTCCAAAAGGCAACGGCCGAAATTTTGTCGAAATTGAAGTCTGATCGAGATCTTCATGACTTTGAAGATATAGCAGAGTCAGTTGGCGACCTTCTTCTTGCCCGATGTCCTAAGGTTTGTCGAGTTGAACTCTATTCTCCTCAAGTCATAGGTGCTCTTGACAATATCAACCATGAACAGCCATGGTCTGATCATCATATCGATATCGCATTAGATTTGAGCCGTCAAGCAATCGACGATCCGGTCACATTCGGATTTACTGATGTAGTCAATGCTGAACGTGCACATGCAGATTTGGTGTATCGAGTGGACATACTTCAGAGAATCCGTCGACGATACATGGCGATGATTATTGACGAGGCCCAGGACGTAAATCCTCGACAGTGGAAATTACTCTCACGACTCTGGGGAAAGCGCTTGCGTATCGAAGGAGATCCCGTTGATGAAAATTTAGAGTGGGAGCCTACAATTTGCTATGTAGGGGACCTTAAGCAAAGTATCTACTTGTTTAGGCAAGCACAAGTTGCTACTTTCCATCGTTATGCAGAACATCTTCGTCGCATCAATGCGCACGAATTCGATACAATACAAGCTTTCCAAGGCTCAAATGCACTGCGTACAGACGAATGGAGTCGAGACCCTCGAGCTCTCCATGAAACCTTTGTTCGTGCCTCTATGATGGGGGCAACTCATCGAAAGTCTTTGGATCCTGAAGTCAAATTTGATGTGACTGATTCGTTGTTACCTTTATCGCTCGCAGAGATTTCCGATCGTCGTGCTGGCCATGTTCGTTTGGCCATTAACTACCGCACATCGAAAGGTCTTCTCAAAATCATGAATCGTTGGTGGAGCGATATCTTTGATCCTCGCCATCAGACTTTCAGTCGTGCAGATTGGTATGCCAAGCATCAGGAATTACACACTTGTGAAGAACGCTCAGAAGAACAAGGTATTCTCGAATGGTTGCTTCCAATTGGCCCTACTATCGCTTCAACGGTTCCAGAAGATCTAGTCGAGCCCATCGATCCTTTCAGGCATGGAAAACCAGATCGTAAGCAACTGGAGGCAACTCTAATCGTTGAGCGAATCCGCGCACTAATCCACGGTTCGGATTGTGTAATTCGTACAGCATCAGGTGATTCCAGTCATGTGGAAGAAGGCAATCCTGTTGATCCTGGAGATATCATGGTTCTTCTTCCCAGCCGGAAATTGAGGGACCCAATAGTTGCTGGACTCCGCGCACATGGAATCCCAGTTCAAGCTGACAAGGAAGGGGATCTTCTTAGTCGTCAAGTGGTTGATCCACTTTTGGGATTAGTCCAGTTTCTTGCTCGTCCTAGTCACCGGCACCATGCAGCTTGGGTAGCTCGCTCTGTACTTGTGGGCATGAACGACTCGATGATAGATGATTATCTTAGGAATGCTCCACGGGGAGCCAACCTGATATCACGTTTAATCGAACTAATACCGTCTGATGAACAGAAGGCTTTGTTCCGCCAGTGGGAAAATTATTCTCGTAGCGGACGGATTCTTGAGGCATTAGAATGGACTGCGGATTATAGTGACCTTCTAGTCGCCCATCCTACTGCTAATGATCGTGCAGATGTCGCATCATTCATTGCAATGGTAAATGATGCTAGATTGGAGGTCGGGGGCGATTCTGTAATGTTAGCAGATCGTCTGATGAAGGTAAAGGCTCAGGGCGATGGTGCAGAAGCGCGAACACTTACTGCCGCTGGCTCAGTTCGACTCATGACAATTCACAAGTCAAAAGGCCTTCAATCGAAAGTAGTGATACTCGCAGATGCATTTGGTGAATCTTTGACTAAGGCAACTCATGAGAATCAAGACCGCCTCATTGTTTCCCCCAACATATTCGGTGTTCATCCCAAGCCATGGCCAGATGCACCCCAAGATCCGCTCTCACCGGTGTGGGATCTATCCACCTTGCTAAATCAGTCACAACGCCATGCAGAAGCGAGACGACTTCTGTATGTGGCTGCGACTCGAGCAGAAGAACGCCTAATCATTTCAGGTTCTCCTAGAGGTACGAGTTGGATTGATGGTCAGGGAATTAATCTAGATATTGTTCAAGGTGCAACCCCGAGCTTTGGCCCCATGCTCATTGAATCAATGCGCCAATCTGCTCATCGAGAAGGGGTTGATTCACCATGGCTAAGTGGTCAGGAAAAAACGAGTATTCCAGCGACAACTCCGAAGAAGTACACCTTGACAATAGATCCACTTTCTGTTCAGTATGATCTTCAAATTGGCGAGAAAGAAGGCATAGGAATGCGGATTTACCATTCACCTGACTGTTTTCTCGATCGTTCACAACCGAAGACAATCATTCAGACAATCACTGAAATTGAAGAAATCCTTTCAACTCTTGATGAGAATAAATCAATTTCACAACCTGAACCTAAAGTGCGTGAAATTATTACTTCTGATTTGACGCCTGCAGGTTTGGATATCGCTCAGTCCTGTATGCGTCGTCATTGGTTCCAACGTCATATTGGATTGCAGGGGGAGGTTGTACGTTTAGCTAAGAATCCTGATCTAGAGGGAGGATTGCCCCCACCCAACGTTTTCGGAAGCATTGTCCATCGACTTATCGAAATCGGTGCACCAAGTCCTCCTAGAAATTCCTCCTCGATTCCTTTGCCGGCAGATTGGACATCAAATTCTCCTTCAAGATGGGCTGGAGATGAACTTGAAGCCATCCTTCCTGAGATTTTTGATGAACTCTTAACGAGTTCAGCCAATCGAGATTTGACAGCGGATTCTGTCAGACAAATGGTACAGGTTCTTAGCGATTCAGAATTAGGCCATTTCCTCACAGAAGAGAAGGGTGAATGGGGTAATTTGGATGGAGTTAGAACCGAACTTCCTTTTGGTTTTGAGATGACAGTTCAAGGCCCTTCAATAGAGATTGAGAGTAATTCTCCTTGGGGCTCAAGAACGCATATCACCTCTGATTATGCACAAGGACGATTTAGTGGACTAATAGATCTCGTTGTAGCCTATTCTGATGAAGAATCATCTCGTATTCTCCCTATTGATCTAAAGACAGAGGATGCCCATATGCTATGGGATCCCCCTGAATCAATCGAAGGAACTCTGTTGGAGATATCTGATGATGGGACTTTGACAGATGCAGAGAAAGCAATTCTTTCGAAACATCGTCATCAACTTGTACTATACCACTTGGCTCTTGTAAGGTTGGAAGGCGAACGAAAAAAGGCGGGCATACTTCCAAGAATTGTCGAGAGACCAGCGGTTTGGGTTGGTGTTAGTGGTCGCCTTGTGCAGATGGATGCGGCCCTATTCAAGCAGACGATTTTGGATCTTAAACACCTGATTCACGAGTTAGTTCGTATCGATCATGGCGGTTATACAGACCCGAATGCCTTCCCCCCGCTTCCATTGAAGCACGTAGATACGTGCAGGTCTTGCCCTTTCTCAAGAGGTTCATTGCCCATTTGTGGTCCAGAGGACCCCTGAGCGAAGAGTCAATGTGCTGACTATTGTCAGGTTACATCATGTCAGGTATCGACATCGTCAGAATGCGAGAGTACATCGAATTGATGTGGGAGGAATCTGTTTTACCTTCTCTCGAAGATTTTATTCGGATCCCGGCACAATCCCCAGCATTTGATCCCGATTGGGCATCAAGGGGAGAATTAGAAGACGTGATTGAACTTTTCAGTTCTTGGTTGGATTCAATTGGTCTTGATGGTATGTCATACAAGGTTCATCAGATTGACGGAAGAAGCCCTATCCTCATCATTGACATTGCTGGATCAGCTCCTGGTGATGTTTTGTTTTACAGTCACCTGGATAAGCAACCACCTGTTACTGAACTTTGGTCTGAAGGAAAACATCCGTTTGAGCCTGTTAGGGAAGACCCATACTTGTTTGGTAGAGGTAGTGTTGACGATGGTTACGGAGGATATCTCTGTGCTCTGGCTGTCAAAAGTTTGCAAGAGATGGGTTTACCCCATCCAAGATGTCGCTTCCTAATCGAGACTTGTGAGGAATCGGGCTCTTACGACCTCCCTGCTTACCTAGATAAGTATCAGAACGAAATTGGAAGCCCCAATCTTATCGTTGTATTAGATTCAGGTGCTGGTGATTATGAGAATATCTGGGTTACGGAATCTCTTCGAGGACTCGTTGGGGGAATGCTTCGCGTAGAAGTATCGAGAGAAGGTGTCCATTCGGGTCTTTCAGGAGGAATCATTCCTGAGACATTTCGTATTGCTCGCAATCTAATTTCTCGAATTGAGGACTCCAGCACTGGCGAGATACTCCTCCCTGAACTCAATACAGAAATCGGCTCACATCTGAGAAATAGAGCAGAGCGAATCGTTAGTGTCTTGGGAGACACAGTCTGGTCAGCTTATCCGTTCCTCGAAGGTGTTGAACCACAAGTTCTCGACTCAGTAGAGGTCGTGTTAAATGGAAATTGGCGTCCATCACTTGCAGTGACTGGAGCGGATGGATTCCCTCCAATTGCTGAAGCAGGTAATGTGCTAAGGCCATATTCTGAATTCAAACTCTCTATGCGAATTCCACCAAATGTCAATGCAGAGGTAGCCTCACAAGCCATGAAACAGGTATTGGAACAAAATCCACCGCATGGTGCTAAAGTAACCTACATTCCTGATGCAGTAGCTGACGGTTTCCACGCTTCTACGCTCCCCAAATCGATTGATTCCGCGTTGAACCAAGTTGCGCAACATCTGTATGCAGCAGATTGGATGCCGTTGTTTGAAGGCGGTACAATCCCCTTTCTTTCGATGATGCAAAATCGATTTCCTGGTGCTGGATTTCTAGTAACTGGATCAATGGGTCCCGATGCAAATGCCCATGGTCCTGATGAGAAATTACACATCCCAGCATCTAAGAATCTGACACTCGCCGTTGCTATGTCTTTGGCTGCCGCAGCGGATGAATGGCTTGTCGAACTTAGTAATCACAACCAGTAGTATGCACCTGTTTGCAGAATGCGCCGCCGGGGTTAAAGCGGAAGGTGCTCTGGAGGTGTCGATGGACCCCCTTAGCGATGATGAGGTAGATGACCAAGATTCGCCTGAGATGACTATTCGTCGACTTGAATCCCGTCTTGCAGAAGAGACTCAGAGATTGGAGCGATTGTATGAAGCCTATCGAAAGGCAGAGGATGAAATTGCGGACAAGCAGGCTCTCATCGAAGTCCTCGAGAAGGAAGCCCTGAACCGTGAAATTGAGCGTGAAGGTTTGGAACATCTTCTTTCTGAGAAGGATAATCGGATTCGTGAGCTTGAACTAGATTCAGCAAAGTCCAACAAACGTGTCGAACATTTAGAACCTGAACTAGAGAAGATGGAGGAGAAATATTCCAAGGAACGAGCCATGCTCGGGCGTGTGTACGAAATCACTGAAGAACTCGATGAGCAACTTCAGACAGCACAATCCGAACTTGGAGCTAGAGATGATTGGTATGTCCAGAACATGAAGGTGTTTGAGGATCTCAATCAAGCAATCAAGGAGCGTTACGAGATGATTGAATCTGCAGTCCAGAAGGCGGCTGAATTCCAGAAAGCACAAGAGAGTTTCAAACAACGAATGGAAGAAGCAATTCTCACAGCTCAGAAAACAGGTGAGCCCGTACCTGTAGGAGAGAATGTCGAGGTTACTGTTGATCCAGGAGAAGATGGCGTACTCGGAACAGATGATGATGAAATCAACATCCAGGCTCGAACGCAAGATTCTGATTCTGAAGAGTGAGAACCGTGGCTGGCATTGCGCCGCCAGGAGTAGGTCCGACGTTGTTGCTAGGCGTTATGTCTCTGAGCACTTTCATGATCGTTGTGTTTGTTTCAGATCCGTCAGGAATTGTATCTCTTGTTGGTGTATTATTAGCCTGTAGCAGTGCATTTATCGGATTCTTTCATCGAGATCCAGATCGGCCAATATCTCGCGAGAATGGTATACTCGTAAGCCCCGCAGATGGCCGCGTCATGTTTGTTGTCCGTGAGCGATCTATAGGTAGACGTCCAACTCAACAAGAAATTGAATCCGGAGGAATTGTGGTAGATCGCTACATGGGTGATTGGTTTCCTGAATCTTGTCCGGAGCCATTGAGATATTCCACAGAACAGCGTTGGGAGAAGGTTTCAGAAGGCGAGGAGTCTGCTTCAGACTCAATTAGAATCGCGATTTACATGTCTCCCCTTGATGTGCATGTCCAGCGTAGTCCATTAGCTGGAAATATTGTGCATATGGAGCATAGGACTGGCAAGGGTAGGAAACGTGGCCCTCATCTTCGAGCATCTAGGAAAGAGAGTGAAGGGAATGAACGCATCCGAACAGTTGTTGAAGGCGATAATGGAAATAGAGTGGAGATTACACAAATCTCTGGGGCTGCAGCTAGAACCATCATTCCATTCGTAGGTCCGGGTGAATCACTAAGACGGGGCCAGAGAATTGGGATGATTCGCTTTGGATCACGTGTAGATATACGATTTCCTGCTGATGATTCTGAAGTTCTGGTAGCAAGAGACTCGATTCTTTTTGCTGGTCAGGACAAGATAGCCAGTATATTGGCCTACGAATCTGAATAATCACGGGTGGAATAGGAATCCTATTCCTATGATTACGTAGGTAGCGAGCAGCATTGTGCCTTCAAGCCAGTTTGATTCACCATCACGACAGATGCTGTTTGCAATTAGGACAGAGAGCATACAGACAGCGGTTTCTAACAAACCAAATTCAAAGCTAAGATCGACGCCTAGTCCCCAGGCGAGCAGGATGACTAGTGGCGCAACAAAGGCTGCAATTTGTACTGATGAACCGATTGCTATTCCTAAAGATAGATCCATTCTATCCTTACCAGCGACTACTACAGCCGTGAAATGTTCAGCGGCATTACCGAATAGAGGGAGCAGAATTACACCGATGAATACTGCCGGTAATCCAATAGTTTCGCCAGCAGCTTCTACGGAGTGAACCATAATTTCAGCCATCCAAGAAACAAAGATAGTCGCGATAGTCAGGAGGATTGCAGCATCTTTCAATGTCATAGTCGCTTCTTCATGCCCATGTCCACCTCCATTACTCATCAAATCTGAGTGCGTCTTCAATTGGAAGAAGAGTAGCAAACCATACGAGATCATCAAAATGATAGCTGCCAATCTTGATACCATCAATACACCATCAACAATCTCTGATTCTACCCAGTCCCCTCCAGAAGATAGAGCGATGTGATACACTGTGGGTAGAATCAGACAAATGGCAGAAAGGAGAAGAAGTGTTGAATTTCCACTTACCGCCTGAGTATTGAATGTTTGACGCCGATATCGGATTCCGCCCCAGAGCATGGACAAACCCATGACGAGTAGAAGATTCCCGAGGATGCTACCAATCAAACTCGCTTGTACGAGGTGAATGTATACATCAGCGGTTCCATTCTCTCCAACTTTCAGTGCTTCAGCTGCGGCGAGAATTGCAACTATAGCGATGATGATTTCTGCAGCATTCCCAAAAGTTGCATTCAACAACCCTCCAATCGATTCTGAGGTTTTGGTAGCGATTTCTTCTGTGGCTTTACCCATTAAGAATGCAAGCGGCATGATAGCGATTAGAGATGCTATGAACTGAATACCCGGGTCGATATGAGCAAGTGAAGTATAAGCTGCGAAAGGAACCGCAAGAAGAAGCCAGTTTAATGGCGAAGTCCTTGGATTACAGGCGTTTAAGATTGCAGTTACCCCACTTTGGATTTCATGATCTACATGAGATTCTGATGCTTCTTCGGTGTGTTCCTCATCGGACATAATGTCACTACGGAAGATTCGGAGCGTGAAGGTTCCGGGGGGCGGAGCGTTCATGCCCACGGTTCTCAAGCGGACCTTGTGGAGCCACCATTCTCAGTTGCCCTCACTGGTAGCCCGGGAACCGGGAAGACGACTATTGCTGCATTAGCAATGGAAGCGGGTTGGAGAGTTACGACAGTTACCGCCCTCGCTGAAATGTATGATATGGTAATGGAACAGGACGAAGACGGAATTCATCCGATCGATATTGACGGTCTTGCATCAGCGGTAGAATTCAATGATCCGGTGTTGATTGATGGACATCTTAGTCATCTTCTACCTGTTGAAGCCAGTGCGATAATTCGTTGTGATCCCTCAGTCTTATCTGACCGCCTACAGTCTCGAGATTACCCTATCTGGAAAATAGAATCGAATGTTGAATGGGAGATGGTCGGTGGGCCGTGGGGAGATAAGCCGAACGGACGTGTTGCAGAATTTGATGCTACGAATATCTCACCAGATGCTCTTTGGATGAATATTGAGACATGGCTCTTGAGCGGAGCCCCGAATCGCCTTCCTCAAATTGATTGGCTTTCTGGTTCTTGATTCAATGTATTTGGCAGACGAACCAAATATTCGACTCCAGAGCTATCCACCACAAGATATAGGTCCAACAACTGTTACGGAGAGCGACCATGGGCTCTAGAGCAAGCACGGTTCGCTTCGTCGCGCTTTTAGCACTTTTTTCGTTGATATTGGCCTTGGCACCAACCCCCAAAGTCGAACAATTGAGTCTAACTGATGCTTCGATGGAGACGAGTGCCAGAAGTGGCCCTGATCTAACAGTTGACTATCTCTCTGCTTCTTGGACTTCAGCGGATGCTGGAGATTCCAAAAGTATCAGTACGAGAATCAAAAATGATGGAAGTTCATCATCAGGTTCGTTTCGATGGGGATTGTATTTGTCCACAGATCGGACGATTACAACCAATGACATTCTGTTAGACGATTGGTCGCAATCGAGCATTTCCTCAGGCAGCACCCGTTCATCAACCAAGAGTGTGACAATCCCATCATCAATCACCGGTGGTTACTACTATGTCGGTATGATTGTTGATATCAATAATCAGGTCAGTGAGTCTGATGAGAACAACAATGACGATTACGACTCAGGCCGAATCCACGTGTATGAATTGGCTGATTTGATTCCTCGAAGCACCTCATCGTCATGTTCTGCGCCAACCACTGGCACGGTTGGAGACTATCTCACATCATCGATTTCAATTCAATATGAAAATGATGTTTCCAGCACTCACGGCCAATCAACGGGCACATTTTACTGGGCGATGTATCTCTCCACAGATTCCACCATCTCAACTAGTGACACACAAGTTGGCAGCGATCAATACTCGTCCAGTTTGTCTTCGGGTAGTTATCGGACAGATTCTCTATCCAGCAGCACCCGAATCCCTTCCTCCATGAATGCTGGGACCTATTATTGGGGATACATTCTCGATGTCGATTCCGATGTCGACGAAGCCAGCGAATCGAACAATGCTCGGACTTGTAATCAAATAACGCTTCAAGAGGACCTGCCAGATTTGGAGGCCACGTCAGTCAGCACCTCATCATCCTCTGCAATCATGGGCGATACTATCACTGTGCAGTATCGGATTGACAATATTGGCACTGATTATTCTGGTTCGTTCTACTGGAAACTGTATCTTTCGACAGATTCTACCATCACCACATCAGACACATACGTGGATGAATTCAGCGAGAGTAGTATCAGTGGTGGTTCTTACCGCTCTGGTTACGAATACAATGTTCCGATTCCAACTAGTATGAACCCAGGATACTACTATCTTGGCCTAATCGCTGATAATCGCGGCAGTGTAAATGAATTGGATGAGACGAACAACGTCGTTTCCTCCAGCTCACGAATAGATATCGAGGAACCTGCTGATTTGGCTCCAGACAGCCCGTCTGGACCAAATACAGCCCAAACCGGCCAACAAGTGAGTATTTCATGGAGGATCGACAATGCTGGAGATGATGCATCTGGATGGTTCTACTGGGAAATGTACCTTTCAACCGATTCTACAATCACAACCAGTGATACGAAATTAGGTTCCACTCAACAGGCGAGCAGCATTTCCGGTGGGTCATATCGAAGTGGGACATATAGTCCGACGCTGCCTAGCAATTTGGCTCAAGGGACCTATTATTTCGGAATCATCGTAGATTCTACTAGTCGAGTGTCGGAAGGTGATGAGACAAACAATGTCGAAGTGGGGAATTCGCTCTACATCACGGTTCCAGATTATGATTTGGAGGCAACCTCGATTTCAGTTGATTCCGGCTATCGTCAAGTTTGCGAAGGTGCGGATATTTACATCACATTGAGTGTGACCAATTTAGGAACTGATAATGCGGGCTCTCACTATTACGAAGCCCTAGTTTCGACTGGGAATTCAGTTTCGGCAATCTATACTGGTATCTCTCTTGGATATGCGAGTGGAACCGCAAATGTCCCTTCCTATACACACTCAAGTATTCAGGCAACTCTACCGATGACTATCACGCCAGGCACATACTATGTCGGCATCTACGTAGATTATGGGGACTACATTTCAGAATCTGATGAAAACAACAACATCGCCGTCACAAACAGTGCCCAATTAACTGTAATCGATTGTGGCCCTGATCTGGAGCCCACGTCTATATCTGGACCCGCAACAGGTGTTCGGGGTGGAACAGCACAAGTTTCCGTTCAAATTTCAAACACTGGAATGGAGGATGCCGCTAGTGTCGATTACAGCATCTATCTTTCCAGCGATTCTTCAATCAGTGGAACCGGCAACGATATACTGGTCGGTTCAGATGTGGCCGGTACGATTGCACAAAGTAGTGCATGGTCTGGATCAGTCAACCTTGGTATACCATCCAATCTTGGAGATGGTTGTTGGTATTGGGGCATTCTTGTCGATCCAAACAACTCGATTGTAGAGATGAACGAAACGAACAATGTCATGCCATCAAGTGGGCAGTTCTGTGTAGAGCAAGCGGATATTGTAATTGATTCAATAGGCTATTCCAACAATGCTGTGAGCGGCCAATCGAGCACTGTATTCATCAATATCAGCAATATTGGTGGTTCTGATGCACCTTCTTTTACTGCTCGTCTATTGTTATCGCTTGATGCCCAGTCAGGAACCGGTGACACACAAGTCGACAGTTTCCGGGTCGACCCGTTAACCAGTGGTTCTTCGGCAAATATAGTACGGAATATCATTATCCCCGGTCAGCATATTGGAGATTTTCACTGGGTTGTTATTGTCGACACAGCATCCGAGGTTGAAGAGGATGATGAGTCGAACAATGTAGCTGCAAGCACCGCCTTCACGATTTCAGCACCAGCCCGCGACCTTCTAGCCGCATGGGTTGAATCTCCACTTTCGGCTGAACCTGGTCAAACGGTTTCGATTGAATGGGGGGCCGAAAACCTGGGGCAAGAATCCCTCGGTTTCGACATCGAGATTTGGCTTTCTGAAGATCGTACATTGGGAAGTGGAGACATCCGCCTTTCACAATCTCGAGTTCCAGCACTACAGAGTGGCTCAACCATCACCGATTCACAAGTAGTCAATTTGGTTGGCGACATAGATGGTGTTTGGTGGGTTGTTCTAGTCATTGATTCTGGAGGTGAGCACTATGAGGATGATGAATTAAACAATATTCGTATATCTAATTCAACATTCGTGATTGATTCAAGCAGCCCCCCACCAGCAGGCAATACACTATCTGGATGCGATAATCCGCAGAATGATGGTCACTTTGAATCAGATGCGGCATCGACACGTTCATCAGCACATCACTTGGGCGCGAATGCCAACCTAACTTTGGATGGGTGCCTCGTCGGTTTAGATGTAGTCGATTGGTATGCGATTGTCATCGATTCAGGAAACCGAACATCAGTTGCATTGAGTGCTGAAGGTGCACATCTAGAAGTTGTCATACTGAATGGTTCGGGTGCACTTGGGCAAGGAATAGTCGACGATGAGGTCCGTTGGGTGACAATTTCAGCATTGAACGATGATCTTGATGGCGTTGGGCTGTTATACCACATTCGGGTTACTTGGGATCCAGCGATGCCTGGTGGTCCCTATCAACTGAGATTCGTCACAGCAAATGCAAGTATTGAGACAGATTTGACCCCTCCTCCAGAACCTCAAATCACTCCGGTGGATGATTGGAAACATGCTGATGAACTTACGATTTATTGGCAACCAGTCGCTGATGATTTGTCTGGAATTTCAAACTATGAAGTTCGATGGGCGGGTAGTTTGTGGGCTCCAGTAACACAAAATGAATCGACAGTGAATCTGTCGATGTTCATGGATGGTCGATATTCGTTTGAGGTTCGAGCTGTTGACAAGGCAGGAAACATAGGATCTGCGAATGCAACTTGGATTCGTGTTGATCGAAACGTACCAGTAGTTTCCATTGAGCAGATCAATGCCTCACGCTCGCCAGTATCCAAATTGGTTGTTGAGATGACGATTGATGATGGGCTCGGCAGTGGACCATCAAGCATTGAATGGTCCGATGATAATTTGACTTGGAACACCTACAGGGAAGATGGTTTGATTTTATGGTCGGATTGGAACAACACAGAATTATTTGTTCGGGTAACAGATGGGGCAAATTTGCAGACAGTTTTGCAATTTCAGATCGAAGTACCTACGGATGAATCAAAAAACATCGAAACATCGGAAAAAGACAATTCAGGATTGAAAGGAAGTGAAGGAGTCAGCACATTGCTTACCCTACTTTTTGCTCTGGGCACCATAGCTATCACAATTTTCACAGTCATGTTTGCACTTCGTTTACGACCACAGGGTCTTACCGATGAAGATGCGGAAGAAGATGATTCAGAAGATGAACCAAACGATTCAGAATTGGCGGATGCCATTCAGCATCAAGCCGAAACTCTGCATGTCCCAGATTACAACCATCTCATCGCGGGGGGAGTGTACGATCAGTCCACAGGACACATGGCTTACATTGACCCAGAAGGTCGTTGGTGGTGGCAGCAGGAAGATGGTTCATTCTTCTATGATCAGACATTCAATGCCAATGATACCACACTGGATGACCTTGCTTAGATTGATTGGCTTTCTGGTTCTTGATTCAATGCATTTCGCAGCCGAACCACATATTCAATTCCGGAAGCAACTGTGAGTAAGGTTGCAAACATCATCATCCAGAAACAGATGTCAGCGTAAACCATGTCTGCCATAGACGCTCCATGAACAGCGAATCCACCGGAAATCATCAGGATAGTCGCTGTTTGACTGGTTGTCTTACCTTTGCCCAGAGGGCTAGCAGAGAAATCGATGTCTTGGACCTCAGCATATCCTCTGAAACCAGTAATGAGTACCTCTCTTGCAAGTATCAGAACAACTGCCCAGGATGGAACTAAAGAGGAAGTCCATGGGGAAGCAGCCATTAGAATCAACATTGATTGAATTAGTATCTTATCGATTAGTGGATCGATCATACGGCCGAATACGGTGACACTATCGAGACGCCTAGCCAGATATCCGTCTAATACATCCGTAGCCATCCCTATCCCAAATACGGCGAGAACAGTCCACCAAACCCATGATTCAGGGAAATTTTCTCCATCGAACCAAAGTAGAAAAATCAAGAGAATAAGGGGGACAGCTCCTAATCGAGACATACTGACGATGTTAGGCCATGGGCTGATGACACGTTGCTCGTCCATACACAACCGTCCCAACTGCCGTGAAAGGTTCTTCCGGCCAAAATGGACTCTTTCAGAACTAACTGATGGGCGACATAAGGGGCGTCAAGTTCATGTCGGGTCAGGTGCCAAGTTCCTATTGGGTCCAGTCATGGCGAGAATCAAGTCTCTCGGTCTCGTTCTCATGTTCGTCCTCATGTCAATGACAGGATTCGCCTCTCTGGTCGCGGCTTCTGGTGCGACAGATTCTGATTTACAGGCACAAAATATCACCGTTACATGGGACTCGACGTACGAGTACACTCGTATTCATTGGGATAACTTGGATACCAGCGATTTTCAAGTGATGAATGACCTTCAAGTTGCCACCTACCAAGTATATCGATCAAGTAGTCCAATCAACACCTCAGATATTGAGGACGGCAATCTAACTCATTTCGCTAGCATACCAGCTTGTGAACCTGAATGGAGTGTGGGTAATTGTCGAAATCAAGAGCGTTCAGTTATCTATCTAACACCACATAGTAGCGAAGGAAGCTATCATTATGCAGTAACGACAATACTCGGAGATGGTTCAGAAAAAGCATTTGTTGAGATGAATGTCTCTCAAAATTATGAGGCTGTCAATGAGACATCTCATGCAATTACATCCGTGTTCAATCTCAATGCGACCTATGATGGTGTAAATCAACAAACTATTCTTGAATGGGAGAATACAGTGCCAGTTTTCTTCCCTGGTCAATTAATTGAAACTGGACAAAATGCTTACACAATCAGAATTTATGAGCATCCAATCCCAGCGAATAGAACCAATTGGGGGCAGGTCAATCCCACTCTAATTGCTCAAGATATTCCAGCAGGAACCAGTTCATACAGCATTAGTGTCCCTAGCGGTGTCGACCGGAATGTGTACTACACAGCGACTATTGTTGATCAGGGATTCGAGGATTATCGTTTACTAACACAGAATAGTCTTCTGAATTCAGTCCGAGAAGATTCACGTGCCCCAGCACCTGCAATAGAGGTCACTGCCTCCTTTTCTGCAATACCTGAAACCGGATTTGGAACAACCACAATTGTTTGGAGCGATGATCCGATTGAGGACGGGAACGAGCGTTATCGAATCTGGCGTAGTCCGACCCCATTCGGACAGAACGTTTCAGGGGCACAACTCATTGGAGAGGTCGCTGCAGGTGAAGAGAAGTTTGACTACACTATTCAGCAGGGTGTTCTTGCTGAGTCATATTATGCTGTTAGCGTAGTTGATTGGATTGGTAATCATGACGGACTTCTTTCTTCAGGTTCTACTTCTACCTTAATTTTCGAGGATACTTTCAATCCATGGATTGCAGAACCAACTAATGTCACTGCAGTATATGACAATGGTATGACAACGATTACCTGGAGTGACCAGATGGGTGCTGAAGGCGAGAATTATCATGTTTATCGTTCAGTAGGATCCCGTCTAACTTCGGCATCAGACCTTGTGAATGACTCAAATGTCGATCTCGTAGCGACAGTTCCTGATGGTGTACAAATAGCTCAAGCATCGGTTCCAGACGGTGTTTACCAGAATACATACTACTGTGTGACAAGTGAAGCCCGTTATGGATATGTGAATGGCACTTACGAAGATACACGCTTCATTCAGAATTGTTCAGATGCTATTCTTGAAGATACACAAGACCCACGTGCTCCTCAAATGTCATCTCCGATGTTAGAAGTAATGGCAGAACCGAAGTATGTTCTCGTAACTTGGCTCAATGATTTCGAAGAGGTAGACGAAAGTTACGGCCTTTGGGTTCATCCAGGTAATCCATGGGGTATCGAAGATTGGGAAGATGAACCTGTTCTAACAACTAATGCTACAGTTGAGGATGGCTGGACTCTTCTTGAGACCATCACTGAACCTTCAGCAAGCACCACTCAGATGTATCGTAGTATTGATGTCGATGATGAAATAGATCGTTATCGTTGGTATGCTGTAACTCAGACCGATCAATGGGGCAATGAAAACACAGTTGTGTCAAACGAATTTAATGCATGGCTAGTTCATGAAGATACTACAGCTCCTACTTCCATCATCACCGTAGAGGGAGAAGATGACAATGATGAGGATTTCATTGCTGAGGCTCTAACGCAAGGAGACTACGAACTTCTCTTCAAGGTGAATGAGGAACTTGGGGAGGACCCAATAATCAATGTCACAACCACAGGTGGTCATGCGTTTACTGAGGAAGGTGGACTCGTTCGTGCTGAGAAAGTACCCGGCAAGGCGGATACTTACCGTCTTCGGATGACTGTACCATCGGGGTTAGTTAACAGTAATCTCCATGTCGAATATACCTTAGTTGATGTTGCCGGAAATACCCGGACTGAGGTTGAGATTGGATGGCCTATTGATGTTGAAGATCCAGATATTCAGATGTATTCTCCTGGTCCTGAAAGTACCTACCTCTACGGGGAATACGTCCGTGTTCATGGGAGTGTAACAGATGATGTGGGAGTTGAATTTGTACGGATTAAGTTCGAAAAGGGACTTGACCAAACGTCAATTATTCGTACAGAATGGTTCAACGTCACGGATATTACAGCGATTGATGACGGAGGCAAGACCTTTGTTTTCGAATATCTTGATCCTGCTGCTTCGTGGCCGGAGAAGGGTCGTCAACGTTTGATTATTGAAGCAGGTGATTCTGCTGGAAATGTCGAAGAGGTCCGCATTACTTTCATCGTGGATCTGTGTCAGAGATCTACTTCAGGATACACAGTTTGTGCAACTGAAGTTGCCGATATGCAGGTGCCTGATGATGACAATGACGGAGTTCCTAACGATGAGGACAGTTGTCCGTCGACTGTGCGCAACACCGAGGTAGACCCTGCAACCGGGTGTGTATCTCCTGGGATGTTTTCTGGAACGTTCCTCCTTGTCTATGTAATGGGTGGTCTGAATCTGATTCTCCTTATTGCGGCAATAGTTGCTGCTTCGATGGCAAATGCAAACCCTGCAAGAAAGCGTCGTGGTGATGAGGAAGATATGCTCGATGAAGATGATTGGATGGCCGATTTCATGGGAGGAGGCGATACTGGTTCAGCTGACGACGTGCGTGCTGATCTCGGCGCTCTTAATGAGAAATCAGAAGAGAAAAAGGAGTCAGATACTAAACAGGTCGAAGAAGACGATGATTTGTTCCAAGAAAAAGTTGCACGTCCTAAGAGGCGCACTAAGCGCAAGGTCAAGGATGACGATGATGACGATGATGACGATGATGAGGGTGGTTCTCGTCCCCGAGTCCGCCGTCGTTCTGTACGCCGTCGCTCATCCTGAGACGTGGTCACATGTTCGGAATGGATGACCCCGCAAAGGTTGTCGTTCAAATTCGAAGTTACATCGAAGAGGGAAGATACGAAATTGCGGAGGTTATGGCCCAAGAGTTATCCACGCACCTTTTGCATTCGAAGAGAGATATCCATCTTGATACAGTTCTAGTTAGTGCACTCCGTGAATGGGTTCGAGTTCTACATATTAGAGGACAATACTCTGAAGCAAACTCCGCAGCCAGACGTCTGGCAAAGGCTCGTAAAGTCCGTATCAAGCAGGTAGCTACGTCAGGTGATGAAGACTCATTGATTGCTGAGAAAACGCTTGAAGTCGAGGATCTAATCCTCCATGGTCGTATTGAGTCTGAGCGCAGTCGTTTGCGAAGTTCAATTAGTCTATTCAATCGAGCAATTCGTATTGATGGCGATCATCTTGAAGCTCGTCTTTCAAAGATTGGCTCCAGATGGCGAATTCGAGGGTCACTAAAAGGTGGAAAGAGGGATGCTGTGCAACTTCTCAATGCTCTTGATCGCAGCTCTGGTGTTGAACGTATTAGTGGCATCATGGGTATGCGGAATGGTGCAGGCTCATTGGTAAGCCTAGATCGAATCAAGAGCATCTTGAATGGTATAGCGGATCCATCATTGGGCTTAAAATCAGTAATCAATGAACGGGCTAAATCTTGTTTGGTGAGGATTGAAACCGAATCTACACAGATTGAAGCTGGTGAAAGAGAAGCAGATGCTCGTCTCGCTGCAGCAATTGATTCGTTGCAGCCTTCAATGGATTACCATTCGTATTCGTCTTCCTAATCAAGACGCAGGGCCCTTGTATTGTAGCCATTTTCTGCATTCAGGACACCAAGTCCATCGGTTTCCATTTTCAACTGCTTCTTGCGCGATACCGTTGCAATCAGGACATCGTTCGATTTCCTGAATTGGTGTTCCAGAGTTTGAGTCGTTTACTTCCTTGTTCCGTAGAATTAGGAAACCCACAGTCCCAATCATAAGAAGTCCCAAGACAATTGTAACGATCAAAGCCCTACTGTTACTTGATGCAACATCTTCGCCTTGATTTTCACTTTCATCTGAAATATTGTTTCCGTCGTTAGATGGTGTAACTGGACACCCTCCATTCGCTGCCAATCCAGCATCATTTGGACATAGATCTTCTTGATTGAGAACGCCATCTCCATCGTTATCAATGGGGAATGAAATGACGTTCACGTTTGGATTTGTATTATTTGTCTCGGGTTCAGTTTCTTCTGGTGCAGCACACACGAGAGGATCGGTTGAGTCGTGATCATACGGAATATCAGTTGCACTCGATGGGACACATCCGTCATCATCAGGGTCATGCCAAGCTAACCTATCGAATGGAAATTTATCTCCAGTCTCGATTAGAAGTCCAGTGTTTGGGTCCACAGTGTAGGAATAATTGTCTCCTATATTGTCGCCGTCAAGATCGTGACATTGTAGAGGGTCATTTGGAAATGCATCACCGTTTGCAGGGACGCGATAACCCAGATCGTCGACATAATAGGTGTAATTATCACCACATCCGTCTCCATCCCGGTCAGAAATCTGTGTAGAGTCATTTGGAAATGCGTCACCACTATCAATTCTCATTCCATTACTTGCGATTGTGAATGAATGTGCATCTCCCACTCCATCACCATCTGTGTCTAACCATTGGTATGGATCATCAGGGAATGCATCAGCGAGTCCAAGAGGGTGCGCCAACCAATTTGAAGTCGAATCAGACCAGCCATCGCTATCTGTATCGATACATCCGTATCTGTCTTCGTAGGAATCGCCTGGTTGACTAGGGCATGAATCAGGTTCATTTCCTGCAGGATTATCTCCAAACTTATCTCCATCTAAATCTGAATGTTGTGTTGAGTCAGTCGGAAAAGCATCATCATCGTCTGGCACACCATCTTGATCTAGGTCAGATACGAAGCGTACTACACTTCCAGTATGATTCACAAAAACCACGTTATTATCGTGATCAAGTTCGATACCTCTCGGGATTCCAATAGTGTTCATCGAGGTAATCAGATTGCTTGTTGATAAGTCAAAAATCTGAATGCGTCCTGTTGCTGAGGTGGCTGAATTACCCGACCCGACTATGATACGAGGGCCTTGACTATCCAGTGTAAAATCGAAGATTTCGGCTGCGGCATCAATTTCTGTGACGAGAACCTGTTGTGCGGAATCATACATCTTGATTTTTGCATCCCAACCTCCAGTGACAAGCACAGGAAATTCATCGAACCATTGATTCGCTCCTGAGTAGTTTTCGTGATTGTAAGCGATACCATTGTCCGACCACATCATTGGATCTGGATCAATTGTCGACCAAGTTCTAACATGTCCACTTTGGCTAACAGAACTCATAATTTCTTGATTTGGTCCAAAGGCAACAGTCCAGTAGACCTCATCATAATTCCATTGTCGAAGTGATTGACCTGATGAAATCGAAATAACCTCAACCACTCCGTCAGCACTAGTATTCGTTGCATTCTCTCCATATGTTGCAACAATCAATTCAGTTGAATGATAACGCACCCTTCCCATCACTTCTAGGGTTCCTTGGTTTACGAGATCGTGTATCAGGACGTTCTTCCCTTGTTCGTCACAAGCAACAATCATTCCATCGCTGAATCCGATTAGAACGGATTCATCATCGCCCCAATCAACGCTTTTTGCGTAAGGAACGTCATCCATAGGTACGCCATGGTCAGGATGGAAGCATTGTCGTTCTATGCTTCCAGTAGTAAGATTTCGAACACTCGTAGTTCCAGATGAATCAGCCATGGCTAGGAGGTCAAATCGCGGATGCATTGCTACCTCGCGTGTGAGATGGTTTCCAAAGACACCAACCACTTCAGGTGCTGAAGCGGGCCCGTTCCAAATCTCGATACTTCCATCTCGGCCTGCAGATGCCATCATGCCGCTGTTCGATACTGATACATCGAGTACATCAGCTGGATTTCCTGATCCTCCAGAAACCGTACTATGCCAACCTAAGTCGTTCAGGATAGTTCCAATTTGGTCAATAATCATCATTCGTCCGGGATTATGTAGCCCGACTACAATTACGTCGCCAATTGGACTCCACTCAAGAGATGAAACATCTTGCGGAATAGGTGAATACCAATCGATTGTCCCATCATTGTGTCGAAAATGGGTCACAACACCTTCACTGGGTCGATTCCAACCGATAGTGTATCCCATTCCATTGGGTTCCCAGTCAATAGCCCATGCAGTAGCTTCTCCACCCCCAATGGCTCGGTCCCAAAGTGGAGAGAGATCTGGGAGATTGTGTGCTACTACTCGGTCCTGATTCACGATTCCTGAAGGGTTCCTCAGAACTGTAGTGACCATGCTACCATTAGGTGAGATGGAACAATCAATCGGTTGATCTGAAGTATAGATTGTAGTGGGCGTCCCTTGTCCCCCTGTCAGGTAAGAAGTTTCAACGCTGACAATTTCCCCCGGAATGTTTGGGTCATTTATTTCACCACAAATAACGACACGACTTCCATCTTCTGACAGGTCCATCCCCCAGAGAAATCCATCTTTCGCTCCAGTGAATCCTTTCGTCCAAGACATCTGATGTCCATTGGAGGCATTCATTGGCCAAGCACCCCCATCGTCTTCAATCTCAAAAACCACGAGATTATCGTCTGAATCACCAATCATAACATGGTCATTATCGAGCCAAATGACATCGACAAGCGGGTCAGGATGAGCAGCAGTCATAATGCTACGACCATCGGTAATGTTCCATATCATTAGCCAGCGTTGATTGATATCAACGGCTGCAATATGTTCCTCATTAGGAGAGAAATCTAGTGCCCACAGTGCACCGTTTGTCTGCGGGATCCAGAGATCAGCTTGTAGCCCTCCACCTTCAGGAGGATGGATGTTTCTAGTCCATTGTAGAGGCTGAACAAAATCGGATTTTGTTTCCGATTCATTCAGTGGCATTGTAGATGTTTCAACCGCCATCATCAGGCTGGGAAGCAGGAATAGCAGGAGTAGGCACCACGAGAGCCCAGTCCGCCGCCTGCAGCAAAGCATGAACTGTATTGGGGCGACTCAGGCTTGACTGTTTGCTTTTCAGGTGTCTGGCAATTTGAGGATGCTTCAGAAACGCGATGCAGTAACCAATCGTCGACGATACGGTTATGATGGCTGCGAACACGCTGCACACATGCGCCATATAATTGACCGCGTTTTGGAACTTCAGGAGGACACCTCTGAAGCACAACAGACGCCTTCTCCAGAGGAGCAAGATCTAGTCGATCTTTTGAAGACCTTACAACCGAGAATTCGAGTTTTTGGCTGTGGAGGATGTGGCAATAATACCGTATCTAGACTCTCTGATGAGGGTCTGCTTGATGATGAATATGTAGTAGGATGGGCAATCAATACAGATGCTCAGCATCTTCTCAAAATCAATGCCGAGCATAAGATGTTGATTGGTCGTACTGCTCGTGGAAGAGGTGCCGGTGGAGATCCCGAGATGGGAGAAAAAGCGGCTTTAGAGTCAGAACGAAATCTTACAGAATCTGTCAATGATTGTGATCTTGCTTTCGTGACTGCTGGTTTGGGTGGAGGAACAGGCACAGGGAGCGCGCATGTAATCGCTCGTTTGGCTAAGGCCGCAGGAGCATTGACGATTGGCGTTGTTACCTATCCATTTGCTTCTGAAGGAACGCAGAGACGACAAAATGCTGACTGGGGCTTACAACGTCTGCGTGAGGTGTGTGATACAGTCGTTGTTCTACCTAATGACCGTTTACTTGAGGTTGAAGGTGTCCGGGATCTTCCCATTGGAGCTGCATTCCGTGTAGCAGATGAATTACTAATGCGTTCTATCGCTGGAGTAACTGAATTGATTTCAAAGGAAGGTCTTGTGAATCTTGACTTTGAAGATCTTCGTTCAGTCATGGTGAATGGCGGGGGTACAGCGATGATTGGATATGGCGAAGGACGTGGGCCTGATCGTTCCGAGTTCGCGACTCGACAAGCTCTTGAATCGCCACTTTTAGACATCGATGTTTCAGATGCACGTGGAGCTTTAGTTAACGTCGTTGCTGGCAAGAATCTTACATTGGGTGAGGCAGAGATGTGTGCCCAAATTATTCGTGAGAGTATCAGTCCTAATGCACGTATTATTTGGGGTGCAACTGTTGATGAATCCATGGAAGAAGAACTCAGAGTTCTCATTGTTCTAACCGGTGTGCGAAGCGAACAAATTCATGGAACTTCTCTCCAGAATCGTTCAGAAGGTATTCGTTCCCGGTCCGCGACATTCATCACATGAATGCCTTCAATCGCTTCCGTCGTGCTTAAATGGAACACGGAAGTCGCACCGAAGGCTGAGGTTGTACCATGTCCGATGAAGGCGATCGCCCGAATGGTATTGAACAACGAGCGCAAGCCATGCAGGATGAAATCGAATCCTGGTTCAGACGCCGTCAAAGAGGCGATTGGGCACGCATTATCAAAATGGCACGCAAGCCATCTAAGACTGAATTTCGCCAAACTGTAATCGTTTGTGGAATAGGTATGTTCGTACTTGGCGCGATTGGATTCGGGGTTCTCTGGCTAATGGACAACCTCCTTCCTTCTTTCTTCGATTGGTTGACCTCCCCTACAGAGAGCGTCCAGTTTGAGCCATGATGAGGTGATTTGAGTTGTCGAATGCATTCGTTGTTTTCCTCCGAAATGAAGAGAAAGTGCTTATCCTCAAGCGTTCTGATGCTGTCAGTGAGTTTGCTCTTGCGTGGGATGGTGTATTCGGTATTGGTGATGCAGAGGATCTTGCAATAGTCTTCAATCGAGTTACAGAAGCTACCGGAATTTCAAGCGATTCTTTGAAGCACATTCGTACCGGAGCCGCCCGCGGACTCGCCTTCGGTAACCGCTTGACAGATGTCACTCCAATCCTCGTTGAGACCTCAGAAACGATGACTAATCCTGCCGCACTTTATTCTCAGGCAGAGTGGATTGACCCTGGCGATATGCGTAAGGAGAATGAGAGCGACCGCTACACTATCCCTTCTCTTGTTGAGATGTATGGTGATGTAGGCACTTTCCTCTACATTCTCAAGACGTCAATTGGTCAGGAGGCTAATGCAGCGAACGAGATTCGTGCACGTCTCAGTGGTACTGGTTCTCTAGCAGATACTGTGGATGAGATTTACGCAGTACTTCAGTCGGATCACATGCGCGGGTACATCTTTGTTGAAGCATCTGCTCAACACCACGTTGAGAAAATCATTGGTCGAGCCGGTAATCGAACAACTCCAATGAAGAACGTAAGAAAGGTCCTCGAGGGTGAAGCACCCTTCCGAGATATCTTCCCTCACCTTGAGCCTAAGGCAGCTACTGCTGGCATTTCTGAGGGTGATGTTGTTGAAGTTCGTGTGGGTGCCTTCAAGGGTCAACGTGCCCGCGTCACCAATATCTCTGACAGTAAGGAAGAAATTACTGTTGAGTTGTTTGATGCAATGGTTCCAATCCCTCTCACTGTTCGTGGTGACCAGGTTCGCGTGACTCAGAGGGTTGAGTGACCAATTCGGTTCGATTAAATATGGGAAGCAAGTCGGCGCGATGCTAAGGAGGTGATTGGAGGATGTCTGCACGCAATGAGACGCCTCATGTCATCAACCAGACTCTTGGTGTTGCCAAGTGCAACGGAAGTTGGGAAGCGTCGACAGAGAACCTGACAATGGATCAGGTCAAGGAAATTGCCAATAAGCAGCAAGACCGCCTAACCGGTGCTACACTTTTCGCGCGCTGTCGCGAAGTTATGGGCACTTGCGTCGCCATGCGCGTAAGGGTAGAAGGACTCGAGCCTAAGGAGGCATTGAAACAGATGAAGGAGGGAGCGTTCGAAGCGCACTTTGCCTAAGTCTATCACGCAGTACGGGAGAGGGCTTTGCCCTCGTAGACCGTGGAGGTGACGACAAATGAGAGAAATGATTCAACAAGCGATTCAACAGGCCCTCGATGAGGCTCCTGAGCGCAAGTTCGTCGAGACTATCGAGATTGCATTCACCATCAAGGATGTTGATCTCAAGAATCCGGCTAACAGAATTCAGGAAGAGATTCGCCTCCCTAACGGTCGTGGAAAGGATATCTCGATTGCTATGTTTGCTTCTGGCGAAATGGCTTCGAAAGCAAAGGACGCAGGCGTCCATGTAATCGATCCAACTACAATCGAGGATCTTGGTAGTAACCGACAACGTGCCCGTAAGATTGCCAAGCAACACGACTTCTTCCTTTCAGAGGTCCCGCACATGGGTAGCGTTGGTCGCTATCTTGGTCAGGTTCTCGGACCTCGTGGAAAGATGCCCCGTCCAGTACCACCAGTCATGGATATTGCAGCTCTCTCATCTGGTCTTCGGACCACGACATCGATTCGTTCTCGCGACAAGATTACATTCCATGGCGCAGTTGGTTCCCGTGCTCAATCCATCGAGGAGTTAACTGACAACACAATGGCCGTTTGGACACGTGTTATCGGTAAGTTAGAACGTGGAACCAACAATCTTCGCTCTTGTTACATCAAGACCTCCATGGGTCCATCTATCAAGGTGGAGGTGGTCCATTGATTCCAAAGGCAGCTCAGTGGAAGAAAGATCGCGTTGCTAATCTTCAGGATATTCTGAGTAAGCCTGGAGTTGTCGGAATTGTCGACATCGCAGGAGTTCCAGCTACGAACATGCTCGATATGCGTGCGAACCTTCGAGATGGGATGACCGCAACTATGGCTAAGAAGACCTTGATTCGTCGTGCTTGGAGTGAAGCTGGTCTTTCGGATAATGATTTGGAGGTCCTCCTCGAAGGTGTTGTTCAGCCCATGCTTGTGCATACCAATCAGTACAATGCGTTCCAACTCTCTGATGAGTTAAACAAGACACGTCAGGGTCGAGCTGCAAAAGATGGAGAACTTGCTCCAGAAGATATAGTCGTAGAACAGGGTGAGACAGAATTCGCCCCAGGACCTATTGTTGGTGAATTGGGTGCTGTAGGTATTCCAGCAAAGATCGACAAAGGTAAGGTTGTGATTCAGAAGACGACTACAGTTGTTGAAGCCGGCCAAGCAATCGAAGGAGATCTAGGAATGATGCTCTCAAAACTTGGTATCAATCCAATTGAGATTGGTCTGATTCTTTCCGGTGTTCTCGAAGAAGGGACGGTTATGCCGGCCAAATCACTCAATATCGATTATGATGCATTCCGTACGGATGTCATTACAGCAATGTCGGGTGCATTCAATCTTGCTTGCAACATCTCATGGTTCGCTTCTGAGACTATGCCTGCATTACTTGCTAAGGCAAGTGGTGAAGCATTCAACGTTGCAATTGAAGCGGGAATTTCCAACGAGAAGACCCTCCCGATATTCATGTCTCGCGCACATTCGCGCGCACTGGCTCTTGCGAGCCGTCTTGATTCCTCTGCCCTGGACGAAGAACTCGCCGGGATGCTCGGTGCTGCTGCAGTTACAGCAGCGGCTACAACCGAGTCAACCAGTGAAGAGGCTGCTCCGGCAGCTGAAGAACCCGAGGCTGAGGAAGAAGAGGAGGAAGAAGGTGGCTTTGGCGGCCTCGGAGATCTCTTTGGTTGAAACAAAAAAGAAGGTGAAAAAAAATGGAATACGTATACGCTGCTATGTTGCTACATTCGGCTGAGAAAGAAATTGATGACAAGACCGTCACAGCAGTTCTAACTGCTGCTGGTGTGGATGCAGATAAAGCAAGAGTGAAGGCTCTTGTGCAATCCTTGTCTAGTGTCGACATCGGTGATGCAATGGCTACGGCTGTTGCTGCTCCGGTGGCTGCTGCTGCTCCGGCTGCCAGTGGCGGTGCTGCTGGACCTGCTGCTGCTGAAGAAGCACCGGCTGCAGAGGAAGAAGAAGAAGACGATGGCGGCGGTTTCGGCGGCCTCGGCGACCTCTTCGGTTAATCTCTCAGTAGTGGACATCGTAGAACCCCGTTTTAGACGGGTTGGTTCGAGAATAACCCGGCCGTTCGGCTATCCGGACGGACGCCGTAGAGCAGATCACCCCCTCTGCGTTCGGGTAAGATTCCCGAAGTGATGATGTGGCATCACCTCTTCACCCATCTGTGGAACACGCCACAGTGCACGAAATTCCGGTTTGTGTCGGTCCAGTTGATGCCGTTCGAGCATTCCGCTTAGCTGCTGAATCTGCGGGCTGGCGTGTAGTTCGACATGAAGGTAAACGGCCGGTGCATCGAATGGCACTCATCATTCCACTCCAGCAATCAGCACGCACCTTTGGTATTCTAATCGATGATGGGCCATTGGAAGGTGCTGCAATGCAGGCTTGGTCTCACACACCAGGATCTGCAGGAGAGATTACTACCACCGAATGGGTACTACCTGATGTCATCGATCATGAGATGTGGCCATCTTTCATCTGTGCATGGGCACGTGAACTTCCTAGAATGCCAAATCGATGGACATTCGGTGAACGTAGTCGTATTGGTTACTTCCTACCTGAGTATGGGCGTTCACGTCGCCGATTGAAGGCTTGGGGCTTAGACCCCAAGGTGAAACGTATAGACGAAATCGAGGTTGATTGGCCACCTTTGTCTATTGATGAGTCAGAGTGACTTCGGCGGGACATTGAAGAACAGGAATCTATCGTTGTGATTCGTGGACATGCAGGAATTCTTCCAAGATCGTCGCAATCAGGCGATGTTCGGGGGTACAGTTCTGTTCATGTTCATCTTTCCAATCTACTTCGCTCTCGTTCCAAGTTTAGTAGGTTTAGATGATGCTGGAGTCAGCGATTCCTCTGGTACATGGTCTGTATCATTCACGGAAGAAACGTTTACTCAAACGGAAAATTCTGGAGAACTCGGTGATGGTGATACTTATGATTCTACATTCATCCTCACTGAAGATATGATCGGAGTAAATCGAAATGTCGCATCTGTCACCTTCGAAGTTAGTTGTACTGACACGGATGATAATCTTGCAAATGATGAGGCAAATGGCGAATCTGATCTTGCTGGAGTTACAGGTGATATACAAGATCAATCAGCTTCCGGTACTTGCGGAGGTGGAGATGCTTTCACAATGACATGGAGCATCGTAGATGGCTACGATGGACAGACCTATGAGACTGAAGGAAAAATGTCCGACATTACTTCTCGTTGGTCAGACAATGGGAGTGCACGGGGAGATTGGTTGGTAGGTATCACAGCCGAAATAAATGAAGATCCAGGTATCGGCATTATCTTTGGAGACGATGGCGAAGATTATGACCTCACATGGTCGGTTGTTGTGTTTGAAGTATCAATGGAACCCGTTCTGAACATTGATGATCCAACCACTGAATAATCACGTCTTTGCGTGAATTT
>PATC01000020.1 GCA_002712285.1 Methanobacteriota archaeon | reverse complement strand
TTACAGCAATGGTGATCAATAGGTGACTAAAGTGTAGGTTGTTAGCATACCGTTATAACCTCGTTCGGATGCCGTCCAGACACCGATTTGGGAAAGGAATCTACGATGGAACCAGTATATGCTACAGAGTCAGCGGAAACCCAGGATTTACTGGATTCCTTGTGTGGCCCGGTAAGGAACTGGTTCAAAGACAAATTTCCCGATTTCACCGACCCTCAGAAATTGGCAATTCCTGTTCTTCAGCAAGGGGATCATCTTCTCCTTTGTTCTCCGACAGGAAGTGGGAAAACTCTTACTGCATTTTTGAGTATTATTGATGATCTTGTCCGTCGTTCTATGGATGGATCTCTTGAGAAATCGATTCATTGTGTTTACATTTCACCGATTAAGGCTCTTGCAAATGATATTCAAAGGAATTTAATCGATCCTCTTAGAGAGATTAAGGAAAGATACTTGCCAAATCGCGCTCAAGATATCGTAGTTGGTCTCAGAACTGGCGATACTTCCCAAGCAGAACGTCAGAAAATGTTGCGTCATCCGCCACATATACTCATTACAACTCCTGAATCACTAGCCCTGGCAATTGGGTCGAAGCGATTCAGGCCGATTCTTCAGGATCTGAGGTATCTCATCGTTGATGAAATGCATTCATTAGTTCCCACGAAGCGAGGGACACATCTTGCTCTCACTCTTGCTCACTTAGATCATACAATTTCCAAACCTGTGCAGAGAATTGGCATTTCGGCTACTATGGAGCCTTTGACTAAAGTCGCTGAATTCCTTGTTTCTTCCAGTAGTTCCATCGATAAGAAACAAATTCAAATCGCCCATATTTCAGGTTCAAGAAAACTCGATTTAGACATAATCCTGCCAGTTCGAGATTTCAATGTAAGACCTGTAAAGGAAATTCTAGATTTGAATATCCCTCATATTCGTACTTTGGTTGAGGCTCACAACACAACGCTTGTATTTGCAAATACGAGGAAGATGACTGAGGTAATAGCCCAGAAATTGAAGGTAGCCGGAGTACAGGGGGTCGAAGGTCATCATGGTTCGATGGACAAAAAGATTCGATTGGATGTTGAACAGCGTCTAAAACGTGGCGAACTTCGTTGTGTTGTTTCATCGTCCAGCCTTGAGATGGGAATAGATATCGGTTCAGTAGATATGGTGGTCCAAGTTGGTTCACCAGGTAGTATCGCGACTGCCCTACAAAGGGTCGGTCGTGCAGGGCACCAAGTTGGTGGTGTCCCTAGAGCTCGTCTCTTACCGACAAGTCCACACGATTTACTAGAGTTGGTGGCTCTACAGAATGCTATACTTACTGGTCGAATGGATCAACTCCGTTTTCCCGAACGTTGTCTCGATGTGGTGGCTCAATTCCTAATTGGACTCGTTATTCAACAAGAGTGGGATATCGATGAAGCGTACGAACTTGTAGCATCTTCATGGCCTTACAGAGATCTTGCTTACGATGATTTTATCGAAGTATTAGATATGCTACATGAAGAGCGTCGAATTTGGGTCGATTGGGAGGAGAATATTTACACTAAACGTGGTTTTAGTCAGATGATTTATTACACAAATATTGGAACAATTGCCCCTGACAATAACTACCTTGTTTTCACTCAAGATGGTACTCTAGTCGGGCAACTTTCGTCTTCTTTCGTTCAGAATTTACGAGGCGGCGATGTTTTTCTTCTTGGTGGGCAAACATACCGTGTTCATGCTATCAATTCAACACGAGTGAATGTGAGTCCAGTCACAGGTCATCGTCCAACAGTTCCATCCTGGACAGGAGAAGCGATGAGTCGGACACGAGAGCTTTCAGATGCTGTGCTGGAAGTTCTTGACCAAGTCGCTCGAATGGTAAGAATTCAGAAGGATCCGCGACAAGTGTTTGAGCAGATATACAAGTTGAGTCCGTCAGTATCCAACAGCCTTGCAGAATTCCTCGAGGAACATCTTCGCGAGACGTTCCTCGTGCCAACTCCGAATCGCATCCTTATTGAGGAAGTCGATTCTCAAGGTTTACCCACCTATGTAGTCACAACTTGTCGAGGAAGAGCTTTCAATATGGCACTTGGAAATCTCTTTGCAGCCTTAGCCAAAGCAGATGAAATTAACATTCTCGAAGCATCCTTTGATGAAAATGGATTCCTTCTAAAGCTTAGCAAAGAAGTCAACATTGGTCTTGTTCCTGATTTACTAAGAGAAGGAAATGGCCGTGAGATAATCCGCAAATATCTGATAGATTCTCAACTCTTCCAAAAGCGCTTCCGTGAAGTAGCATCTAGAAGTATGATTATTCCACGCCGAATTGGAGCAGATGAAGTTAGTCCCCAACAATTTCAACAGAAAGCTGAAGGCCTCTTGCGTAAGCATAGACAGATGGATTCAGGTGATTCCTTACTAATCAAGGAGGCAGAAAATGAAATCTATCACACTGATCTTGACTTGCCTGCATTAGAGGAATTCATCCACGAGATGACCAATAACAATGTTACAATGGTTCACTCTAGAGTGAAAATTCCATCTCCTTTAGGGATGAATCTGTACATATCTGCATTCCAAGATTTGCTCTCGATGCGGACGAAAGCCTTCCTAGTCAAAGACATCGATCCTGTTATTCTTCGCCGTCTACTCGGGAAGCGTTCGTTACATACTGATCTTAATCCTGAACGTATTGATCGTTATTACACCGACAAAGTACCCGACCCAACTAGCCCTGAAGGCCTATTACGGCTGATGGATGTTGGTGGAGGTCTTGTAGAGGATTCTGATCATCCTCTATACGTGGAAAAACTCCGTTCGGTTTCATCAAGTACACTTCGAAATTGGATAGAAGAGCTCGCTGAAGCGGGACGAATTATGAGGATTCGTGGAACTGGTAGCGACCAGATTGATGGTAAATGGTTTTCAAAATCTATGGCTGGAGTTCATGGTACACTTGGTTGTCTCGCCACAGCGGGTGCTTCCGACATGGACAATGTTCGAGAACTGTATACTGGTAACTTGTTCTTCCAAGCAACCTCAAGTGTAGTCGATCCTGATTGGGAAGATGTTGGGCTAAGTGATCCGCATGAATGTCTTCGTGTCAAGATACTCGATCTCCTTGGTTCGGAAGGTCCCAAGCCAACTGAAGAACTTGTAGAAAGACTGCCATTCCCTAAGAGACAGATTGAAGTTATTCTTCATGAACTGGAGGTACGTAATTTGCTTTCAGTAGGCTTCTATAAGCAGACAAAGGATGGAGAATACATTCTGAGAGTAGATGAATACAAAATCACTGGAGGAAAGGAAGACGTCATTGAGGCTCGCACAATTCAGAATCATCTACTGGATAAGTCGTTCAAAACTCGACAAGATCCTCTCGATGTAATGCGGGATCACATCATGCTTTCAAAGCAGGAGGAACTTCTCTATCGTTCTGCAGACTACCGATTCGGAGATTGGTCTGACATCAAACATGATTCAGACGTAGTGATGGGTCGATTGTTGAACAATCGGATTGGATATACTCTGAAGGAGGAGATATCATTGATTCTAGGTCTTCGTCCACTTCCATGGCGCGGTTCAAATGAAGAACGGCTGCTTGAGTTAGTACCGAGTGAACGCAATGTTGAGCGTAAGGAGCTCGAAGTTGCATTCCTAAGGTCATATGGTTCTGAACAAGCCGAGAAAGGTAAACGAGATTTTCGAAATGCAATAGGTAATCTTGACCGTTCTCTCAGTGTTGCGAAACAGTACCAAGTAGTACCTAACAGGAAGCGTTCATTGTCACTGTTCCATAGAGTGACTGATGTCTACGAGCCTATGGATTTCGAAGAAGCACTTGGGATTTACGTAAATCGTATGGGTCCTATACGGCTCTATACCATCCGTAACAATGTGACACGTGCTGTCGAAGAGATAGCAGAGACATTGCGTGTATTAGAGGAAAAAGGCGTAATTGAGAAAGTAATAACTCTTCAACCGGATCCAATCGAGTTTTACGCATCTCCAGAGGATGCTCGTCGTTTACGTGATTATCGAGAAGAAGACCGCACTCTTCGTATCCTTACACAGAGTGACCCTTACTGTAGTCGTTTCATTCAGGAGATACGCTTCGTACTTCGTGATGGCTGGTATCGACCTGTGTTCAAAGGTGTTGACCCAATCGGTCGAATTCTAATGTACAAGGTCAATGATTATCTTGAAATCAAAGATATTCAAGTTCCTCATGCTTATTTGGACGAATTTGGAACTGAATTTAATCGATTACTAGAAAATTTCAGAGATCAACTCATCGACGTATCTGTTTTGCATAACTTCAACGGTCAACCGATTCCAGAAGCTCCATCTGAAATTCAGAAACTCGTAGACCAACTTGGATTTATTCCAATGAATGACGAACGACAGCGTTACATTCGTGGAGGAGTGGTTGCAACACGTGAGAAGAGTGTAATCCATCGTTCATTGTTTAAAATCCATAATCTCCACCAAGTTACTCGTAAGGAAAATGAGATGAAGGCAGTAATGGAAATGGATGAGGTCAGAGACACCATTGCTTTACGTGGTCGTTGCGAAATCATGAGGGCCGATCTCGATGCAATGGCTGCTTCAAACCAGTTACATCAGGGAACTAATTTGCGTCGTCATCTAGTTTGGGCATCTTACGAACATTTCCAGCGTTTACTCATGATTCGAAATATGCCCGCACCCGAAGAACTTCAGGATGTCTTGGATGCATTCACAGAGAATACAGATCCACGTGCTTACATGGAGAGGTACGCGATGCGTAGAGCGGATTTCCGTAAGCTAATCCAACCGCTTTTGCGTTCAGGATACATGGTCCAGGATTATCGTGGCGGATTTAAAGTGGTTCATACTAAGCCTGAATACGATGTTTGGGAAGAAAAGAAGTCCTACCTCAAAGATCAGATTCTGAAGTATCCTGTTGTTTCTATGAAGCAGATGGAACGCTTGGTAGGTTCCTCTTTCAAACCGGAAGAAATTGCTCAAGTGCTTCATGAAATGGAAGATACTGGTGAACTTGTCAAGGGATTCCTTACGGTGGATTCAATGGAGATTCAATGGGGTCAACCCGACTTAATCGAGGAGGGTGAATCACTAGACCCTATGCGGGATTTCGTCATGCCTCCTTCAGACCCACTACTACCATATTTCAGTGGGATGCTTAGAGAAAGATTCGGTTTCGGCTCCGCATACATTGTCTTTCACAAGGAGAATGCTGTTGCAGCGTTCAAGGCAAATACTCGTGACGATGTATTCGATATCACTGATTTCAACGGTGATCCCGATACTGAGCGTCAAGCACTACGTGTAATGAAGGAGTTCGCTTGGGAACACAATATGCCTCTTGTTGGAGTTATGTTTGAAAAACTCAAGTCGAGGATCGCAAGTCGCTGATCGGTTTCATTAATCGCATTATGTGGCGATGCATTTCCGGTAGGAGATCGAAAAGGACGAGCGCCATAAGGAACATAGCAAACAAAGAGCCAGCCTTGGCTGCGTAGGAATGAGCGAAATCAAACATTGTTACTCCAAGGAGTTCCCATTGAGGGTAGGTAACGTGTAGCCACACAATTCCTGCATTACGGAATGTGTTTAAGACGAAGATTGTGGGTATGGTCACAAGTAAAGCACGCATTCGGCGTTGCCATGGCGCTGTTCGAATAGCGAAAAGAGCGCCAATAAAAACAGCCATCGATTGGGCAGCAGAACAGGCCATAACGAAACTAACTGTAGGTTGTCCTGATGTCTGTTCCAATAACGGAGCATGGAATCCTGCGTCTCCAAGTTGTTGTGTTAGTATCCAACGGTTGCCTTGCCATTCTGACCAGAGAACATCTGTTGTGCCAGTATCTACCAACATGGCTCCGATAACATATCCATCGTGACCAGAAAAAGCAAGGAATGTGTTCGCACTCCATGCTGTAATCCATACAGCAATGACATTGAAAATTGGTACGTGAGCCATGATTAGATAGGGACCAGTTGACAAAGCGATAGCTCCTCTGGCCCATATCAGAGCTTCATCTTCAATTCCCTGAGATATATTGCGCCCATCCCATACAGCTACAGCGATAGTGAGAGGTAGGCCTGCAGCGGTCATTAGGATTAGTACCGGATCTTGTATTTCGACGTAATACGGTACATCCATGTAGAAATGTAATCCAATCATTGGCCAACCTATGATTGCCAAAATACTACCATTCGATGATGCACGGAAGTAGCCGAATGCTAGTAGGATAACGCCGAGTATACCGAAGAGAAGTTTGAGTTCTGAATCCTCTATGGCCAGCACCGAGGCAAGACCATGGAGGGATACTATGATGGGGTCCTGCACAACCTTGCGTTCATCCCAACCTGTAAATAATCAACGACGACAGGAGTGGATGATGGACGACTCTTCTAGCTTCGATGGGGGTGGCTTCTTTGAGTCCTACATTTCTGATCTCAAAGCTGCTATAGATGGCTTAGATTATGAGGAGATAAATCAGTTGATTACGATGGTGCTCGCTACTCGTGACGCTGATGCAAGTATCCATTTCCTTGGAAACGGTGGTAGTGCGGCGACTCCTTCTCATAGTGCTGGGGATTGGTCAAAGGAGATTGGAGTACGAACAATCGCCCATACTGATAATACTGCAATGTTGACAGCATTTGCCAACGATCATGGCTACGATCAGGTTTTTGTCGGAACTCTTGGCTCATTTCTTCGTTCTGGGGATCTTGTCGTTGGATTCAGTGGGAGTGGTAACTCTCCCAATGTAATTAACGGAATGAAATATGCCAAAGCGAACGGTGGACGAACTGTTGGAGTTACAGGTAACTTAAACGGAAAAGGCCCAGGCGAAATTGCAGATTGTGCAGACCTCCTCATCAATTTTGATACTAAGTCGATGGAAAGAATCGAAGATTTGCAACTGGTGTTGAATCATATCGTAAAGGAATCTATCAAGGCGATGGATGCATAGGAGTGAGATCCGGATGAGGGCTCATCGTCATCGAGCATCATTGTTAGACCCACTTGATCTAAAGGAACTGCCAATTCCCTGGGATGGCCGTATTGCATATCTTGATCGCGATGGTGTAATCAATGTCGGTCGAGAGACTTATGTCAACAATATATCCGAGGTCGAGATGCTTGTGAATGCAGGTCAATCGATAGGTCGTCTTCGTCGTGCTGGTTTCAGGATTGTAATTTGTACCAATCAATCTCCAATAGGTCGCGGTTGGTGGAGTCACGAAACACTAGCAGAAATTCATGATTACATCCAAGATAGATTACTTGAGGAAGATGCGGATGCTTCTCTTGACTTGATTCTCTATAGCCCATACGTTCCATGGTCTAACGCTCATGCTCGTAAGGGAAATCCAGGAATGTTAGAGGCAGGTCGTCAGTTGATAGAAGCCGCAGAGGGTGGAGTAATACTTGATGATGAATCATTTATGGATGCAGAGGCCTATGTATCGTCTAATTTCGATGAGAATACGAGTGTAATGGTTGGTGATCGTAGTGTCGATATGCAAGCAGCTAATGCTTTCGGTGTACGTGGCATTCAGGTCGATGGGGCATTAGGAATCGCATCTGCTATCGATTCCATTCTGATGGGTTGAGGTAGATGCGTCTCTTCATTGGAATTGATGATACTGACCATCCTAAGGGAGGATGTACGACGTGGTCATCTCAGTTACTTGCTCAAAATATTGAGGCTGCTGGAGCTGAAATCATTGAACGAAGATTAGTCAGGCTCTGGCCATTTGCTCCGAGAAGGACACGAGGCAATGGAGCGGTCTGTCTAGTAGTTCAAACAAATGACAGTTCATCGATAATTAGGGTAGTAAAGAGTTGGTTCAATTCTCTTCTCCGTGAACTTAGAGATATTGATCAAGATTCACACGCACGGCCTGGAGTTGTAATCCTTGACAAACAAGATTCAGATCGGGCATATTGGGAAGCAGTTCGTAATGAAGTTCAAATTTCAACACTAGAACAAAAATTGGACGATTGTCTAATCAATTTACATCATCCTGAGGGAAAGGAAGGTTTGATTGGAGCATTAGCTGCTGCCTCTTGGTCCCCTAAAGTATCAGTAACATGGGAAGCCATTGCTTGGAGAATGGAATCTCAATGGGGTTCTCCAAGGAAGGTTTCGTCACGATGTATCGAAATTCTTGAAGAATCTCATCCTGATACTTTCATGAATCGTGATCCAACGAGAGGTCATGGACTGATTTCTCCTCGTTCTCCTTGCCCAGTTTTATTTGGAATTCGAGCCCGATCTCAACAGGCAGCTATTACTGCAATCGAGCACATTTTATGTTCTGAAGGGACTGAACCTCCTCAAAATTATGCAGTCTTCAAAACAAATCAATGTAGTGACGACCATCTTTTCGGTACATTGAAGATTACAACAATGAAGCTTCCGAAAGTCCATCGAGGAGGTCATGTAACTGTCGATACTATGACTACAAATGGTCCTCTGAGAATACGCTGTTTCAAAGAAGGCGGTCAACTAAATGGAGCAATTGCTTCACTTGAGCCAGGTGATGTAGCAGAAGTACTTGGGCTACATTCTCCAAATGGTGAATTCCATCTTGAACGCATGCGAGTTATCACACTTGCTCCACGCAACCTCAGTCGTCCTAAATGTGAATGTGGCAAGAGGTTCAGATCTTCAGGGAATAAGGGGGCGCTGAGATGCAAGAAATGTGGCTCTACATGCCTTCGTCGTTGGGGTGCAGAGATAATTCATCCATCCGGATGGGTAGAGCCAAGTGCAGATCATCGCCGTCATCTTGCAAAGCCTGTCGCATGGATGGGAAGCATTGATTGATGGATTACCTCATGGAAACACATGGAACCTGAGACATTGGGCATTGTTGGCATGCTTCTAATCACAGTTGGCTTACTCTATGTCATCATGAGGATGCGTACAAAGAACATTGAAGTTAGTTCGTCACAGAACCAACCAATTGTTGCAGGTGAGGATGAATTAGCAGGTACAGCCATGGACCCCTCTCAGTTTGACGAACCTGATGATGCTACACTAGATATGTTAGGTGGGATGCTAGAAGAGGCTGCTGAGGCTCAGGGTTTGGTTTACGAGGAATAATCTTGGATTTCGAACTTCCCTTCTCTTAATTGGAGTGTATATCTCTGTTCAGATGTAACTAGAATTCTTTTATCATTCGCAATGTTTTGCCTTGTTACTCGCCAAACATCATCAATAGTACATCCACTTCGAATTGCCCACTCATCTTGGCCACTGGCATCAGCATACAATGCAGATGTAACGATAACGATAGTATCCTCATTGCATATCTCGAGTATACGTGAAAGCATCCTAGTTACCTGAGAATCGGCACGACCACTACGACCAGCCCAATCATCGATAACAATGTGAGTTAGGCTATCTAGGCCAAGTATTAGTTCAACAGACTCCTCAAGACCTCGTCCGATATGTTCCCCAAAAGAACCGGCATGGAACCGTGAAAGTGAAGTTACAGGCAGATCATTGAACACAGTCGAAAGTCGATCAGGATGGGGCATGTCTCTCCCTATCCAAAGTACTCTACCATCAGATTTGAGACCAGTGTAGACAAGTTGTAACGCGATAGTCGTTGAACCAGCACCTGGTTCAGCAGCAATATGCAAGAATCGCGCATGCATTGGTAGGTCGGCCATCAGCCCATCCAAATAGTTCAGGTCAATGAGAGTTCGGCACTCCGTCATCCCTATACGCTTGAGGTAACTAACTAGCCACATGGGAGGTGCACTGCCGCCGAAACCAGGTGAACGGATCCCACGTAGATCTCCGTCTCCATTCGAAGAACTCGATGAGAACCATAGTGTCCTTAGTGGCATCATGCATGGCGGATTGTTGAACGTAGCAGTCAAGGATACCAATCAGTATGGCCCTCATGCAATGATTGCCTTACTTGGCATCGTATCTTCAATTACAGGACTATTACTGCTCCTCATGTGGAAACTTATTTGATTTCAGCGTGAGTAATCTTAATTTTTCCACTTTGTCTTTTCCATTGATTTTCAATGGCCCATTCCAAGGGATTGAACCATGGTGCTGCGAGAACTGATGTTTCAAATTCTCCTCCTTCTCCATCGATATTCAATCCGTTTGTTCTGTTCAAATGAATGAGTTCTTCCAATGTCTCCTCATTGAGACTCTTTCCGAGCCAGCTCTCATTGAGACCTTCTGCCGCTACAGCGGAGAATCGTACATCAAAACCTGCATCGAGGAGATTCCTCATGTGTTGTTCAGCAGGCATATGCCAGAGCGGACTGAATGAATGAATTCCTAAACGTTCAGCCATGCAATCAATCCGTGTGCGTTGATAGTCTGATCTAAGGGCACCAGAAACAATGCCTTGAATTGGTTTTTCCGGAATTGCTCTTCTGATGTTTGGCCAAGGCCAATCATCAGGCCACATAGCTGCATCTTGATTCTTGCGTGACCATGTACTAGATCTGGGCCATGATGACCCTTCTACAAATGGTAAAAGAGCCTGTTCCAATGTATCTGTTCCATCCTCGTTTAGTTGTAGAATTGGAAGCCAGGGTATGTTCGCAGAGGCTGCCTGAAGGCCTGCTATGGCAGTACCTTCAAGTTGATACATCATAGAATCCTCGGCTACGACTCGAAGTGTCATAATGAAACGAACATTCCAGCCTTTCATTATCGCCCACCAAACGGCGTATGTAGAGTCTTTTCCGCCGGAAGATAGCACTGCAACATCCATCTTTTCACATCCAAAGGTAGGGGTGCTCATAGTGGTGGGTCGAATGAAGGTTCATAAGAGGTCGACCGGAGGTCATGAATGGAGGCGTACTGATGCAGCCGAGCGGACGAGGATATGACCATGGAGTGAGCACCTTCAGTCCCGATGGACGACTATACCAGGTAGAGTATGCACGTGAGTCAGTTAAGCGAGGAACTACTACCGTTGGACTGAAGTATCGTGATGGTGTAGTATTGATTGTTGACAAGAGGATTACGAGTAAGTTGATCAATGTCGATTCAATTGAGAAAATGTACAAGATTGACGAACATATTGGATTCACAACCTCTGGTCTTGTCGCAGATGCTAGACAACTTGTAGATCGAGCACGTGTGACCTGTCAAGTGAATCGAATGACGTATTCAGACGCTATACCAGTTACAACCTTGGTCAAGAAGATGTGTGACCACATGCAGTCTTTTACTCAATATGGTGGGGCGCGACCTTTCGGAACAGCGCTTTTGATTGCAGGAGTCGATGATGAGGGCATCCATCTCTATGAGACTGATCCTTCAGGTGCATACCAGTCATATGAAGCAGGAGCAATCGGCCGTGGTCGTTCGACAGTCGTTGATGCTTTTGAGTCCAACTGGAAGCCAAATATGACACTTAATGCAGCAATCAAGCTTGGTTTGGAATCCTTACGTGAATCCCTCGATGAAGAACTCAATACTGAAGCAGTCGAGATTGCTGCAGTAACTGCTGAAGGGTATACCAAGTTCACCTCGGATGAGACAATGAAGCATATTGGTAAACTTAAGCCACTAGAGTGACCGTCACAACAATCATCCTTCTCTGTTTATAGCCCTATTATGGTCAGCCTTGATGATGCCGTTCTTGCTCGTTTTGAACGGAACGGCCTTCGGTTTGAGATACTTGTGAATCCTGATTTGGTGGATGCCCATAAGAATGACCCAAAAACTGTAGATCTTGATGATTTGCTGGCTACTGACGAAGTGTGGTTAGATGCGCGAGGAGGCGAAAGACCCACGGTGGAACAAATTGAAACAGCTTTCGGTAGCAATGATTTGAGAACCTGTGTGGATCGAATACTCTTGGATGGATCTATTCAACTAACGACAGTTCAGAGAAAGGCTCGAATCGAATTATTGAGATCGTCCATTATTCATAGGATTGCATCTACCGCTATTGATCCTAGATCTAAGATGCCTCATCCCCCATCTAGAATTGAGAACGCACTAGAAGAATCCAGATACAGCATCGACCCGTTTCTACCTTTAGAGCGTCAAGTTAGCGACGCTGTGAAAATGATGCGCCCATTGATACCTTTGAAATTCGCTACAGCAAAACTGGCATTCAGGATTCCAGGTACTCAATATGGTTCGATTCAGAATATTCTTCGTGGTCTAACGATAAAAGAAGAGTGGCTTAGTAATGGGGATTGGGCATGTGTTGTCGAAATTCCTGCTGGAGGAAAGGTAGATTTGATGGCAGAAGTAGCGAAACGGTCCGCTGATTCAGATGTAAAAATAATTGATGAAGGGTCTTGATAATCTTAATGACAAGATACTCCATATTTCTTTAGACGCCAATAATTGTATGGCCATGGAGTCAAGAAGCCGGCAATTAGCATTGGTAGGATGACCCACCAAGTCAATTTGGCCCCTCCGGTCAAAACAAAATCAACAATATTCATCGCAGCCTCCATTGAAATCATGGAAATCAAAGACATTCCAATCGCCACTCTGAAGGCCTCTTTCAACGCCATTTGAGCTGTCAAGATTATTGTTTCAAGTACAATAGATGTCATTATTCCATTGAACATAGCAAGCAGCATAATGGACATTGTAGACCATCCAAGAGCATCAAGATAAGGAACAAATTGGAATGCAGCAATTGTTCCAAAATCACCTATTGAACAACCAACTAAGCACCATTTCGTATTGTGTGCCGATTGTTTCCAAGTAGGTCCATCAGTCCAATTGAAGTCATTTTGAGGAATTGGTGATGATTCGGATCCTACAGAATAACCTAGTTGATGAATGGCTTGAGTAGCAATATTATCAGGTATGCCACTGAAATTTGCTAAGCCCTGTTCAAGGTTAACTGAGACATCAGCGGCTCCTTCTATTGAATTGAGAGCATCAGCGACGCGTCCTACGCAGGACATGCAAGTCATACCATTTACCTTGAGTTGGGTAACTTCTGTCATGAAATTGCGAATATCTCGAAGTATTTGAATGGTTCAAATCAGATTAATCGTGATACGTGTTTCGATTTCTTCATAGTAACATCCATCATCGTTATGAAGGGGGGACCGGTCCCGCGGTTTGGAGTTGAACAAATGAGTAACCAGAGCGCCCACGGTGGGCGTGATGGGCGAGGTTCCCGCCTCGCCACTCCTGGCGCGATGCTGGGGGCCAGAGAGGGGCGCCGGTTGGGCCACGGAGTTGTGGAAACCGACAGTGGTTTGATTGCTACTAAAGTAGGATTCATTCATTCTGATGAAAAAACAATTTCTGTTCTTCCTACTCACACTAGATATACACCACGACCTGGCGATCTTGTCATCGGCGTTGTTGAGGCAGTACAGAGTAATCTATGGTTCCTTGATATCAATGCACCATTCAATGCATTACTCCCTATGAGCCTTGGTCCTGGAAAGGCAGAGTTCGGTGGCGCACGCAATGTGTTGAATGTTGGACAAACAGTTCTTTGTAGAATTCAAGAAGTTGATGAGACACATTCATCAGTTGTGACAATGAAGGGGCTTGGACTTCGCCGTATTGATTCAGGTCTAGTTGAATCGTTACCACCTCATCTAATGCAGACACTTTTCTCTGATGGAGCAGCACTCAAATCACTGAAAGCATCGACAGAATGTCGCGTTGTTCTAGCAGAGAACGGCCGAATGTGGATTGATGGTTCTGCAGATTCTATCACAGAGGTCGTAGCACGGATTGATAGAATCCGTTCTATGGCACGGGATATCTCAAATCGTAACGAAATGATTGCGATACTGAGCGAGGAGGTGGCCTGAATGGGTGGATACGGAGATGTACAGATGATTGATGAGAACGGCATCCGCGTGGATGGTAGGACTGCAGGAGATATCCGGCCGGTGGAAATCCGTGCTGGAGTCATACCTGTTGCAGACGGAAGTGCGGAAGTAATCTGGGGAACCAATCACGTTATTGCTGCCGTTTATGGGCCGATGGAGGCACATCCTCGAAAAATCCAGAAGCAAGATCGTGCAGTCCTAGATGTTCGTTACAATATGGCACCTTTCAGTACCACCGATCGAATACGACCTGGATTTAATCGCCGTAGTCGTGAAATTAGTAAGGTTACTGCTGAGGCTCTTGAGACCGTTGTTCTTACTGAACTTTATCCACGCTCTAAGATTCGCGTCGAAATTGAAGTTATAACTGCGGAGGCAGGAACTCGTTGTGCTGGAATCACTGCCGCTAGTGTGGCACTTGCAGATGCAGGTATTCCTATGACTGACATGGTTATTTCTGTGGCAAGTGGTAAAATTAACGGAATAGTTGTATGTGATTTGAATAAAGAAGAAGATAACTATGGTGAAGCAGATTTGCCTATGGGAATTTGTGCGAATTCAGGTGCCCTCGTTTTCCTTCAGATGGATGGTGATCTCTCTCCTGAAGAGTTTCAACAAGCTTGGGACTACAACATGGAGGCAATAGCTCCAGTCCACGTCCTAATGATTGAAGCCCTTGAGAAGGCAAATGGAGGTGAATCCTAATGGCTGCACCTCCTGTCCCTGAACTTCTACGAGCTCATCTTGCTGAACTGGCTAAGAATGATGAGCGCCTTGACGGAAGAGGTCGTTTTGAAGGCCGTGCTGTCGAGATTGAGACTGGTGTACTAGCTAGAGCAGAAGGAAGCGCTCGTGTAGTTATGGGTGATACCATTGTTCTCGCTGGTGTAAAGTTCCAAATCATGACGCCATACCCTGATCGTCCCACCAGTGGTGGGTTCATGACTAGCGCAGAAGTGCGTCCAGTAAGTGGTGTACATTGGGAGGCAGGCCCTCCTTCACCCGAAGCCATCGAACTTGGCCGTGTTGTAGATCGTGGCATTCGTGAGTCGGGATGTCTCGATATGGAGGACTTGTGTATCCTACCAGGCGAAAAAGCTTGGCAGGTAATACTCGATGTGTTTGCACTCTCTGATGATGGAAACTTGTTTGATGCATTTGCTACAGCCGCAATGGCTGCTTTGCGCACTGCGGTCATTCCCGGTGAACGATTCGATGTTGGTGAAGATCGTCCATTACCAGTATCCAAGAAACCGATGATGTGCTCCTATCACCGTGTAGGTGGACGATACGTCTATGATGCTGTTCGTCGCGAAGAGATAGGTGGTGCTGAGAGAATTCATATCACCCTTGGTGATGATGATCACGTCCATTCCCTACAGAAGGGTCTAAAGGGAGCGTTCACCGCGGACGAATTCGCAGAGATCATGGATCATGCCCGACAACGTTGTGCTGAATTGAGAAACATGATCGAATAATTGGAGGTGATTTGGATGTCAAAGCGGACACAGAAGACCGGTAAAACGGCTCGTTATGGTCCTCGTTACGGAGTTTCAGTTCGTCACCGCGCAGGTAAGGCGCTTGATCGTCTAAAGCGAAAGTACACTTGTCCTACATGTCAATACCAGAAGGTAACTCGAAAGGCTTCTGGGATTTGGCATTGTAAGAAGTGTGGTCACACCTTTGCAGGTGGCGTCTGGGAGCCTTATACTAGAGCCAGCGAAGCTAACCACCGTATTCTTCGACGTGGAGTTGAAGGCGCGACAGCTACAGATATGGCCGTCATCGCTCAGACACGTGCACTTGAGTATGAGAAGTCACTTTCCGAGCGTGATGATGATTCTGATGTCGCTCCTGTCGTCGAGGAGGTCTCCGAGGAGGCGGCCGTCGATGCCGAAGAGGAGTAAACGCCAGCTAACCATAAAGGTTGTATCAACCAATCTTGATGCACTATGCTCCTCACTCTCGACAGAACCCTTTTCATGCGTTGTAGATGAGGGAAGAGTTTTGGTCACAATCGAATCGATTGCTACTGTTGATATTCGTGCACGATGGAATACAGTAATGCGTGCTTTAATTGGTGCTGATGAAGCATTACAAACCATTCATAGCATCGAACTGTGAGGCATTGAGCAATGAGCGAAGAAACACGAGAAACCATTCAGCGGCTCGCAGCCCAGTTACAGAACATCATGCAACAGGTACAGACGGTTGAAACGCAAATGCGAGAGATTGAGACCACGATTGGTGCACTGGAAAGCCAAGATCCTGATAGGCCTGTATACCGTCAAGTAGGACCTCTCTTACTCGAAGTAGATGATCGAAGTGCTCTGAAGAAGGAATTAGAACAATCAAGGATAACATTAGATGAACACCTTGGACGAATTCAAGGTACAGAGAAGGAACTCAGAGGCGCTTACGAATCAGCTATCAAGACCTTTGAGGCACAGTGAGTAGTTACTATGTCCTGGACGGACGAACTTCATTCCTGGATAGCATCCTGTGAATCAAAAGGCGTAATCGCTATTGTGACTCACCGAAATGGAGATATGGATACTATAGCAAGTGGTTGTTCACTTGCTGAAGCACTTGGAAGTAGTGTTCGGTGTGTGGGTGTACACGTATCCAAAGTGGCTCGAGAAGTAATCGATAAACTCAATTTCAATCATTATCGAATGGATCCAATTCGTCCCGCATGGCCTCGGACTCTAGCTGGAATTATTGTTGTAGATGCAGGAGGTCCTAGCCAAATTGGAATAGAACTTCCTCCAAATATCCCTACATGTGTAATCGATCACCATGCGCATTCTTCTGACACATGGAAGCTTGGAGAAACAGGATTACACCTAAACCGATCTGTGAAGGCAACGGCGCAAATTGTTTACGAATATTTAGAGGAAAAACATCCCAATTCGCTTACGGATAGGGTGCGGAAATTATTGATGACTGGATTAATTTCGGATACAGGACATTACCGCCATGCCGATTCAGCAGCACTTTTTGATGCTGCCTCAATCTTAGGTTCTGATATAGAACATGGCGATGTCCTAGATTTACTTCGAACGACTGGATTAGGTCGTTCAACGAGAACTGCCACTTTGAGGGCACTTTCCCGTATTAAAATAGAAATCTCAGGAGGATGGACCGTTGCAATTACTTCCTGTGGGACTCATGAAGGATTAGTAGGTGGTTCACTCATCAATGCGGGTGCTGATGTGGCAATAGTTACAAATTCGAAGAATCCCTTTTTGCGAGTAACTACACGGGCGAGTCACCGTGCTGTTGAAGCTGGGATTGGTATGGGAGACATTCTCTCCACCCTTGCGGAATTACATGGTTCAGAAGGTGGAGGGCATGCCGGTGCTGCAGGATGGACAACAGAAATTGATTCAGTGGAAGCAGTATCGAGTATTTTATCTAGAATATCTGCTATTGGAGGTGGGGAAAATTGACTCTAGGATTAGGTGATGAAGAGTTCGCTATTCTCGAAGATCTTGTCGGCCAGAATCATATTATTGAGGCAAAAAATATGCTTGGAAAAGCGGTATGTGCTAGAGGATCCTTCATTGAATCAGCTATTTCTTTAGCAGAAAATGACATTGAGGGAGCTCTGACGTCCTTAGAAGAATGTATGAACCGCTCACGAACTCCATCCACAAGAAATCCAGTTCTTGAAGCACGAGCTAGAATGTTACGTGGTTTATGTCGGTCAGGTCTTGGTGAGAAGATTGAGGCATCTGCTGATTTACGTTGGGCAATGGATCGATTGAACGCAATCGATTCAGGTTCTGAAGCACATGGTATTGCTATACTGAATGTCGCAGCATGGCATCGTCAAAATGGTGAACCAGTTATGGCGTTAGCAACTCATTCTGAGATTGCTCGGGAGAATACTCATGTTCCTGAGATCGTGGCTGTATCAAGACAACGTGTTGCAGCAATTCACGCTGATTTAGGTGATTTAGCAGGGTCCATCCGACATCACTGGACTGCGTGGGAAATCGCACGCGATACTGGAATGAGTGTAATTGCCGAAGCCTCTTGTCTCCATATTATTGATCTAGGTCTTGCCAATGTGGATACCCAATCTGAAAGGATGTCAGTACGAATTGAAAACTCTCGTCCTGAGCCACGCAAAGATCCTACTGAACCTAGTATACATCCTTCTGATTTGAAAGATGTAACTGAATGGATTGTACCGAGAGTATTGAAAGATGTCAGCGGAGATCAACGAGTAGATATGCAGATTGTAGTCGAAGCATTGCATATTCTAGATTCAGGCCTTATTGAACGATTTCAAGGAATAAAAGATAGTATTCAGGACGCTTTAGTTCTCGCAGCGCTCCAATAATCTAATATTGATTTCAGTTCATTACTACCCCAATAGAGATATTCGGGAATCTCTTCATGGAAAGATACACGCTGAATCTTTGAGTCTTGGGATTCCCATTCATTCCTATTTTCTAGGTCATCAATTTCTACGAATACTACGATTCCAGAATCAAGTGAATCTAAATTTAGACATTCTACTACTTTTCCCGATATGTCCGCCTCTTCTTTCAATTCTCTCAAGGCAGCAACTTCTACAGATTCTGAATCTTCTATTCGCCCACCTGGAAGTTCCCAACCGCGTTCGTGATGGTACACCATCAACCACCGCCCTGATGTTGGTTGAATTGCGAGAATGACAATCCATTCATATTTGGATTTCATTTCAGTTGCTCCATCGCAGAATCATAGTAGGGCTGAGCCCATTCTTCACCGGATGTAACGAGACGACGAGCGAAGAAGAGTGCAGCCTGAACATCACCATAATGTAGCATTCTTTCAAGTCGATCTTTTTCAGATTGTTCGACTTCATCCGATTCAGAAATATATTCTAGGATCTCAGAATTGTTTTCTTCAGACTGTTCGGGAATTGCAAGATTTTCCATTCTAGTGAGGAAGATTTCTCTTGTAGATATGTCAGGTGCTTTCCATGACTTGCGTTCGCCATCTAATCGAGAATCCATTCTTTCTTTATATTCATCACGAACAGGCCGTGATGGAAAATGTATCTGCGCTTGATCGTAGCACAACCAAGCCTCATCATACTCCTCCCTACGCTCGTGGAGGCGACCAAGTCCGGTCCATGCTTCATGATTCTGTGGCCGTTGAGCGACTATTCGTCGAGCTAGTGGAATGAATTCCTCATGTCGTCCAGCATTGTACAAGCGTTCGATTCTGCGACCAAAAACTATGTTAGTACGAGGATCTCGAAGGTCTAACCTTTTGATGCGATCAGTGAATTCAACAAAGCGAGCATTATCTGATGCGACTGTTCTGTACCACAAATCTGGGTCTAGAGGATCTACCTCAAAGGCAGCATTGACCAAATCAATTCCATGTTCTAATAGGTCTACATCATGAAGTGTTCGTAGACGTTCAGGATCACGTCCAAGAATTAAAAACAGGTCTTCAATTACTGCATGAATGCCTAATTTATCCCCGTTCAAGACTTTGATTTGCATGAGAAGGCGCCAGTTCTTATCGTTAGTAAAATCATACAAAACTGATTGACGTGATGATTGTTCTGCCCAATTCAAGCATTGAATTTTCTTCCTGTCGTCCTTCTCAGCATTGCGAAGAAATTTCTCAGCTTGCGCACGATGTCGGTCACCTAAACTCCTTCGTGGATGTTGGAGGTTCGCGTCAGTTCTACGACCCAATAAAACCAACTCAATTGACAGCAGAGTAGGGTTCTCTGTCTTCACCGTAAGGTATGGTTGCGTCGAATCCAACCTTTGATGTTGTCCCATCTTCTGACCTTGAAGGATCTAGGCTAGACCCCTTCTGGGAACTCAGTATAGTTGTATCACGATCTGGTTGCCAACGTGTCATCATTGCCCATTCCACATGCACTGGATCATCAATCCGAATGTCGTCGTCAACTACTGTTACAGATTTCATTGAACGATGACCATCTAAAGCAGCCTGTATTGCCATCTCCGCATCTTCTTCTGAGGAGGGTGTAATAGCTACGACAGATGACAACCAGCCGCATCCTCCTTCACTAAGATGGACATCAGTGCAATTAGTCACTTTAGATACAGCCGCTTTTATTGTTGGAGCCCTAGGGAGGCCCATGAGCGTCTTGTGCTCTTTAGCAGCGGGTAAAATCGCATGGAAAATCGGATTGTCTCTATGATGGACTGATTCAACATGAATTACAGGTTGCATTCTGATGTCATCCACAGTTCCTGTTATGTCTACATAAGGCCCTTCTTCATCGTCTTGGTTCGTGATTTTTGCAGTGAAAACGTATTCACAGTCTGCTGGAACTAAGACGCCATTGGATACTTCGACAACACGAAGTGGCTTACCATACAATTTCTGATGAAGTGCAGCAGCTACGGAGAGTTCGTCTTTCCTTTCATCGAAGGACATCGCAGCACTAAGAAGGACACATGGGTCTGCACCATTGATGATTGCAACCCGTAGGTCTTCCTCGTCTGCACGTGCTTCATCGGTCAACTGGCGTAGGTGCCTAGGGACAATACGTGCAATTAGTCGATTAGGACCTGAGAGAAATTGACGATGAAAACTCATGTTACGATCAGGTCCTCGTTCGGCTACGATAACAGATGCAGACATGTATCGACCCCGGTCCTCAGGGTAATGCCAAGGAATGGGAATTACAGTAAGGTCAGGTGCCCTCATAGTATTTTGGAAACATTCCGCTTCTTCTTTAGTGACAAGCAGGGGTTCCATAGGATTCTTCATAGCCCATCCAAGGGTATCGATTAATTCTCCAGGAGTAAGGTCCCAGTGTTCGCAAAGTTGAGCGCGAGTCAGGATATTCATAATCGCCCTGTGGCCTGGAGCCTCTGGAATATTTGTGAAAATCAAGGGTATATGTCGGGTTCTGTTTGATTCTTCCATGAACCCATGATTGACAGATGTCTCTACATCCACGACAGTGGCTCGCTCAGCATGGTCCCGGAATGACATAGAATGCGCGGTGTGCCCATGCACCTTCAATATTGCAGAGGCTAGGTGCAAATCAAATGCAGTCCCCCCGTCACTCTCATATACGGGAGGACGGTCGGCGAATTGCTTCAAGGGGATGAGTGACTCGTGGGACGCGGACTGTTCGCTGGATCTAAAATCAAGGCGGACCGTATGCGATTCAGGAAAAAAGACCGCCTCGTCCGAAGAAGAATGGCTAAGAAAGCACGTGTTGGTGGCGTTCTGAAACACGATCCTCTTCGTGGCAGTCATCAAGCTAAAGGTATTGTGACGGAAAAAGTCAACATCGAGGCTAAGCAACCCAACTCCGGTCTACGTAAGGCAGTCAAACTCAACCTCAAAGGTTCGGGGAACAAGTTGACTGCTTTCGCACCAGGCGATGGTGCAATTTCCTTCATAGATGAACATGATGAGGTACTTGTCGAAGGTATTGGTGGCCGTATGGGTCGTTCGTATGGTGACCTACCTGGAGTACGATTCAAGGTGATTAAGGTCAATGGTGTATCATTAGACGAAATGGTTCGTGGTCGTAAGGAGAAGCCAATTCGCTGAGGTGAATATCATGTCTGAAGAAGAGAGTATCGAAACTCCTGTACAGGAAGTGGAGAATCCGGTCAACAAAGCACCAATCGCTGGTATTGGCACTCTAGTATTCGGCAAGTGGGACGCAACCGAGGTTACATGTGATGATCCTGGTATAGCCCCATACATCAATCTCACAACAATAGGGGTTCCACTTTCAGGCGGTGTTCACGCTAACCAATGGTTTGGAAAGCAACGACTTTCATTGATTGAACGTTTCACAAATGGCCTTATGCGCCGTGGCCCTAACAGCGGTAAGAAAGGCGCAACAGTTTCAGCAATGAATCAAGCCTTAGACAAGATTCATGATCGAACTGGAGAAAATCCTCTCCAAGTTCTAATTAACGCAGTTGTGAACTCTGCACCATGTGAAGGAATCACTAGAATTCGATTTGGTGCTACTTCTCAACCTAAGGCAGTAGATGTATCTCCTTCTCGCAGAGTAGATATTGCTGTTCGTAACCTCACAAAAGGCGCCACTAGTGCGACAGTGAAAAGCAAACGTGATTTGACACAATGTATTGTTAACGAAGTTTTGAAGGCTGCCGAAGGCGATGTTTCGTCATTCGCAGTATCGAAGCGTGAAGAAACCGAAAGAATCGCAGCCTCTGCCCGTTGAATTGGAAATTCAGATTAATATCTATGGTTTGAACGGTTAACTGAGCCACTCTTTGCGTTCTCCTTAAGAACCCGGTTCAGGTGGCGCAGAATAACTGGGTGATTCCGTGGGCCGTAAGGAAGACAACATAAAAATTGCTACTCAAGTAATGCATAATCGAGATCGCATTCGAAACCTTGCCATTGCAGCTCATATTGACCATGGTAAGACAACTCTCAGTGACAACTTGATTGCTGGTGCTGGTATGATGTCCGAAGACTTAGCCGGAAAATCCAGAGTTTTGGATTTCGATGAGCAAGAGAGTGCTAGAGGAATTACAATTAACGCAGCTAGTGCATCTATGGTCCACGAAGTCGAAGATGCTCAAGGTAACAAAGAAAATTATCTGATTAACCTCATAGATACTCCTGGTCACGTTGACTTTGGTGGAGACGTTACTCGAGCAATGAGAGCAGTCGATGGATGTATAATTCTTGCATGTGCTGTTGAAGGAACCATGCCTCAGACTGAAACAGTAGTTAGACAAGCGCTGAAGGAACGAGTGCAACCTGTCCTTTTCATCAACAAGGTCGACCGCCTAATTAACGAATTACAAATTGATGGCCCCGAGATGATGAAGCGTTTTGAGAAAATCATTGGAAAGGTCAACAAACTGATTTCAGCGTTTGCACCTGACAAGTACAAGAAGGAATGGCAAGTAGATGTTCAAGCAGGTACGGTGGCTTTTGGTAGCGCTTATTACAACTGGGGGATGAGTATCCCTTTCATGAAGAAAACAGGATTAAATTTCAAAGATATTTTCGAGCACTGTCATAATGATGAACAGAAAGCCCTTGCAAAGAAGGCACCAGTTCATCAAGTGCTTCTTGATATGGCTGTGGAACGTCTTCCAGGACCATTGACTGCACAGGCTTACCGTATTCCTAACATCTGGCAAGGAGATCTAGAATCCGAAACAGGTAAAGCAATGTTATCCTGTGAATCAGACGGGCCACTTTCGGTCATGATAACTAAAATTTGGATGGATCCTCATGCAGGTGAAGTAGCAGTAGGCCGCATTTTCTCAGGTACGGTCAAGCAAGGTGAAACTTTGTGGGCACTGGGTGGATCTAAGGCAGAACGAGCGCAACAAGTTGCTATGATGGTAGGCGGAGATAGAATTCAGGTACCTGAAGTTTCATCTGGGAATATTGTTGCTATCACTGGTATTCGAAGCGCAGCAGCAGGTGTGACGATATCTCGTGAAGCAGATGCTACGCCATTCGAGGCTATTCGGCATTATTCAGAGCCTGTTGTTACTGTGGCTATCGAACCTAAGGCGCTAAAAGATCTACCCAAGTTCGTGGATGCACTTCGCACTCTTGCTAAGTCCGATGCATCCCTCCAAGTGACAACGAATCAAGAAACTGGTGAAGCCCTGTTAGCTGGCATGGGTGAACTGCACCTCGAAATCTCGGTTTATCGTCTCGAAGAAGAACAGAATATCAAAGTCAATGTATCCGAGCCTATTGTCGTCTATCGGGAATGTATCGAGGGTGACAACAAAGGTCATGCATTTGAAGGGAAATCTCCTAATCGACATAATCGATTCTACATAGAGGTAGAACCACTACCACTCGATGTAGTTCAGGCTCTTCGTGAAGGAGAATTCGGCGATGGTCCAGTTCGGACAAAAGATGCTAAAGAAGTTGGCGATAAGTTCGCTGCATTCGGTTTGCCTAAGGATCTCATGAGGAAGATTTACGCTATTGGTGGCACCAATGTCTTAGTAAATGATACGAAGGGTATTCAGAACATTCATGAGACACGTGAATTGATTATTCAGTCATTCGAAGATGTCTGCAAGCGTGGACCATTATCTGAGGAGCCAATTATGGGTGTCATGGTTCGGCTAGTAGATGCAAAGCTACACGAAGATGCAATCCACCGTGGACCAGCACAGACAATTCCTGCAGTTCGTAATGCAATCAAGGGTGCAATGGTACGTGCAAAGTCTTCCCTGATGGAGCCGATGCAAAAATTGCAAGTATCGGCACCCAACGACGTAATGGGAGGTGTAACACGCCAGATTACTTCCCGTAGAGGTGTAATTGAAGATATGCCTGTTGAAGGCAGTGTAACCACTGTGATCGGGCGTGTTCCAGTTGCCGAAACCTTTGGATTTTCAAACGATATTCGCGCTGCTAGTCAAGGACGTGCTACTTGGAATACAGAAAATGCTGGTTTCGAAGCTGTTCCTCCCAGCCTCTTTCACAAGACGGTGGGAGAGATCCGTGAACGGAAGGGATTGAAACCTGATGTTCCAAGTGAGAGTTATTATTCTGATTGAATAATTGCATTGTGCTAATTTGGCAACGGTTAAGGATGTCCGAACAATAACGTATAATGAGGATTGAGCATATGCGCCTCGGCACAAGAATTGTTGTCGTCATCCTTCTACTCTCAATGGTTGCTGTTCCAACGGTTGCTTACCACCAAGGCCCACCTCTAGTGGACAATAATGGAAACCCCACTGGAATTTATGGTTGCACATGCCACGGTGTAGGGGGGCCCTTGAATGGACAGCCTTCTGATCGTGCGATTGTAAGTGTATCTGGTGTACCAATTCAATACGAAGTCGATACCCCATATGAGATGACAATTAAAGTTCAAGATGCTAATACACTGGCGGGGGAATCTGGGAATGTTGCTGGGGGATTCCTAATGTCATCTGGTGATGTTGGAACCTTCACTTGGACTGAGGATTATGATATTCGTCCCGCGGTCGGCACAACAGATGAAGAGTCAACTGCTCGCTCAACTAGTAACAACATATCACAGTCAGATACTGATGAAGATGGCGAGTGGTTGGTTACTTGGACTTCACCATCCGTGGATAATGGAGCAGTAGTTTTCTATGTAGTTGGAAATTCAATTAATGATAACGGTCAAGCCGATGAGGGAGATTATTGGAATGTACTATCATTCTCAATAAATCCACCAGGTACAATCACCAATGCTGATGGCGATGACTTGTCAACTCGTACTGTAAGTGTAGGTACATATGAGAATCTATTCGTAGCGGAAATTACTGATGATCAGATTGAACAAGAAAGGCAATTGGCACTATCCGCCGATGTTTTCCTAAAGGGCAACATCTACTATTGGAGTAGCCTATTGTTCCTAATTGTAGGTGCTGTTCTACAAAGAGAAATTATTGAACGAAAACGTGGGGAACGCCCCTCTTATCTAGCTCGTGAGTTAGCTTATCCACAGATTCTTCGACGTGGTATCGCAGCTGCTATTTTGTTTTACATTGGCGTTATCGTGAAGGCAGATGGTGGCGACGCACCATTGTGGTCTTTCGCGTTTTTCTGTAGTGCTTGGGCAGGATATGGCGTCTATCGCACATGGTTAGCAATGAACACAGAACCTACACCTGATGATATGATGTGATGGAGTACATGGTTCGTACATCATTAGATGAGTTAAGGCCAGCAGAGGAACATCTTGCAATCCTTGCTAAGGACCTAAGAGTCGTTTTTTGTGTTTGGATTTTCATAACCGCAATTCTGGCTTTTTTTTCTAAGGAAATAATTGATCAATGGATGATGAGTTTAGGACAATTCATTGACAGTAGTACTGTTTATTCTCCTGAACGATGGCTGCGGTTGAGGTGGGGTATCGTTCTCTTAGTTGGTATGATTGTTGTCTCACCATATTTCCTCTATATCGTTAATCGATTTACACGCCCTGGTCTACTACCCAAGGAACGTCTGCTAATGTCTTCTGCTTCGTTATTTACCATATTCTTCCTGTTGTTTGGTTTGCCTACGTTTTGGATAGTTATCGGACCTTATATTCTAACACAATTAGTTGCGTTGAATACAGTCAGTGGAATGTCAAATCAATATGATATTTCGATTATTTTCGAATCATTTCTAGGTGTTTCTTGGGCATTGCTTTGCACAATACTAGGTATAATGGCTAGAATTGCAATTTCAGTTACCCATCACAAAGAACATGAAAATCGGATGTCACTTGATGCAAGGACGGTATTTTTCACTGGTTTTCTACTCTACATCTCTCTTAGTGGGCCTTTGACTGGTTTGTGGCTTCCTTGGATTATATGTACGATCATTTTGATGGAAGCAATGACCATGAGTGTTAGTAATTCAAGAATTGAAGTTAAGAGTCCACGGAGTGTTCTGGATGCTGAAGGAGCGATTAACCGAATTACCATCTTGGATTGTTCATGTGAAGGAGCGTGCCCTAAGTTATCATCCACACCAAATGGATGTGGATTGTTACGTACGGAAGCACTTTGTCTCAATAATTTAGAAGCTGATCGACTTTTGGAATCATTGAATCATCAAGAGACAACACGTTTGATAATCACAGGTTGTGATGGTACTCCACTACCTTTTCACATTCAAGATTCAATGATATCACTTGGTGTTGAAGTAATTGGCCTCGCATGGTTAGATCACAGAGGCCATCACCCAGAAGATATTGATATGGCGGAAATGTATCGTAATCATACACTGATGAATGCCTCAAACTTTGAAAATATACAGTCGGATGTTGATACACTCGTTGATCCTGGATGGGGGAAATACATACCTCGAGGGGCTATCGCTTTACCAGTTTCATATGATTAAGGCCCGTAATCAGGTGGGTTTGATAGACAAAGGGCAACCATCGGAGAACAATGAGGGCAATTCGGGTCATATTTGCTGCCCTAATTCTTCTATCTGCAGGTTTTGTTCACTTTAATCCTGAAACCATTGAAACACTGTTACAAGACGTAGTCACTCCAGACGAACAATCCGTTGATATTCCACTAGTTGGATTACAAGACGAGGAGAATTGGCTCGTTGTCATAATTGAATTCCCCCAGTTACCTACAGGCCCAGGAAAGGATATTGAAAGAGTTGAATCAATCCTTACTGGAATAGATGGGGCAGATGACTACATCTCTGAAATGAGTGGTGGTATCGCATCATTAAGTGTAACAATCCTGAATACAACATATACTGCTGATTCACCACCCTCTGCATGGGGAACAGATACAGATGGTTCCAGAGATGTAGCATCTGATGGTTCAAGACCCTCTGATTTGGCCCAAGACGCAGTAATTAATTCATTAAAAGGAATAGATTTAGGTCCTTATGATCTCAATTCTGATGGAATCTTGGACAGGCTTCTGTTTATCCACACAGGTCGTGCTCAGGAGGTAAGTTCGAGGTCCTCAGACATTTGGAGTCATTTCCAGAGATTCACAGAACCAATTACTATTGATGAACATGAAATTCATCATTACACCATGGCTAGTTTTCAATCAGGATTAGGTACTATTCTCCATGAAATGTTACATCAAATGGGTGCACTAGATCTCTATGATGTTCACGATTTATCATCTGCCACTGATTGGAATGGCGTTGGTGATTGGGATATTATGGCTAGTGGTAATTGGAACGGAAATGGCCGTATTCCTGCTTTGCCAATGGCCGCTACATTGGATCTTATTGGCGTAGATCGTACAATCGCTTTAGATCCAACAATGGGGGTGATGGAAATCAATTTGACTGCTATGTCAGCAGGCGGACGGGCGGTAACTCTACAAATTTCTCCGAATGAATCAGTATATGTCGAGAACCGTGCGGATTATGGTTTCGATAGGAATCTACCCGGTTCAGGAATTCTTGTATCCATACGTGATGATTTCGGGAAAGATCTAGATCGTAATGAAGTGAATACTGATCCAGATACAGCCTATCTAAGGCTAGTTGAAGCCGATGGTGATGATGCGCTACTACGAGGAATTGATTCTGGATCTCAAAATGATCCATTTGGACTATCAACAACATTTGGAAATGATGGCATCCTAATCCATGATCGTCATGGCCGGCTTGTCAATTGGAATATTACTGTTCAATCTGTTTCTACTGATAGTATCGAAATCAAGTATCAACCAGGATTGATGCGCGCTCATGATGTCCTACCACCCCGAAATCCAATTGAACTTCTGCCTACTGAATCGATTCCTATAATCGTTGAAGAGGGATGCAATCTAACTGTTGATTTACTAAGTACAGATGGCCGGGAAGTAACTCTTGCTACAGATCCTACACGTTTAGAATGGACTAGTACATCTGTTTCAGGAACAAAAGGGTATATTCGTGGGATCATGGCTTGTGCTGATTCAATATTTGAGGTCAATATTGATTGGAGAGTTGTACCTCATCGTATATCGGATAGTTCATTTGAGCAGAATATTGCCCATGACGAATTAACCAATGTTGTTATTCCGTTGGAATATAATGGAGATGGTCAAAGGTCATACGATGTTTCAGTAGAAGGACCACTTGAGAGAATATATGCAGGACCAATGAACGTAGATTTGACACCTGACGAACCAATACATTTAGAGATAAATCCAAAAGATCTACTTACACCAAATATGTATGCTGAAGGAACCCTCCACCTAACGTCAGAAGGTGGTGACGTCGTTACAATTGACATTGTTCTATACACATCCTCAAATCAATTTGAGGGGATTGGTTGGATTGATTAACAAGCGGATATTGTAGCCATATTACTCATCCTTTTGGCTATGTCAATACTCCCAAGTAGGAAAGAAAATCCCAAGTTACAAAGTAAGAATTCTCTAGAGCCAATTCACGAACCATTGAGATCTGAAGAGTATCCCTTTTGATTTATCTTCGATGTATATTTGTCCATCTACGGTCACTCGGTGGTCGTTCTAATTGCAAATATCGAATTTGGTCATCTTCTATAGCAATTAACAAATTCTTATTCACACCTGCAGCAAGTCTGGCTGATAAGCAAGCTTTTGCCCATGTTTTAGGAGCGTTGTCTGGTGTATCAATCAAGTATGGGGCATGGTCTTTGCCTACTGGGCCAGAATATGCTCTCCAGTGCGTTCCATACTTAAATCCGGAACGTAATGCTAGGCCTCTAGATAGGAGATCTAGGTGAACAGTACTTGTAATCGAAATGTTATCTGTCTCTACTAAATTTGTTTCCGATGGATTAAGTCGATGGCCCCATCTTGTAGGTATTCCAACATGATTGAACTCCCATTGATCGAGTGAGTACCAATTCTGTTCATTTTCACTTATACATTCACTGAATGAATCAATGTCAAAGGAAAGCGAACCTTGAGGTTCAGATATTGATAATTCATACGTAACTATCGAACCTTCATCATCGATTACTAATACTTCTGGAATTCGATGATTATTGATTACACCCGTAGTCCAATTAAGCAATTCTGACCAGTCAATTACATCTGAGGAATAGTGCCATCGAATTTCAGCTGTAGGTTCAGTATTATCTGGATGTGATTCTTTGTGCCATCTTAGAGCCCAACTTTTAGCGTCTATTTGCCATTTTGAACAATGATGATGTTTCGTTAAGATGATTAGATTACCGGGGACTCTCAATGCTTCTAGTATCAGGAAACGGGCTTCTAGATCAGTATCCATATTCAAATTCAAATGAATCCATTCATCGGTAGGTAGTGTTTGATGTCTATGATGGTAGCAAAATATGACTTCCTCGGGTAGTAAATGTAATCCTCCATTATCCAGTCGCCGTCCAATAGCTGATTTTTCCCACAATCGTTGCCACTGAGGTTCCATCATGACGACCATGTCATCTCGTGCTTCCACAGTTGGCCGAATCAGTCATCTGTCATCATCCATGCGGTTTGAAGCATGTAAGCCAATGATTGAAACCATCCAATAGATAGTAGTGATTGATGGGTGGTCA
>PATC01000019.1 GCA_002712285.1 Methanobacteriota archaeon | reverse complement strand
TTGGGCAAAAGGATTCGCTTACATCGATGACCCCGCGGGATTTACTGGTGAAGATCGTATACGGCCATTCAACGTAAGTAATCCAGATCCATCAATGAACGAAACATGGGGGAATTCGTCTTGGGCTGTCTTCGGAAATCCAGAAGGAGGAAATTGCTGCGAGCACTATCTTGCTGCAACTGAATGGGGGTGGATTCTGAACTTCGGTGGAGAGTACCCCACATGGTCGGAAGATCGAGGACATTCCTGGCAGGAATGGATGCCACCAGTTGTTCAAGATCTCAATTGTCGGACTCCGAAACTTACCTTACCTGGACAAGAAGGACTTGGTGAAGGAAGTATCGTGCAAACGACTACTGGAGATATTATCGCAATGGGATGGTTTCCTTATCCATCTGCCTCAGGTGGAGACCAATTCTATGCCTTCTTTTGGGACGCTGATGAAGAAGATTGGACATGGTGTTTCAACCGATTTACTGAACCATTCTACGACCGCTCTTGGCAAATGGAAATCATCGGTCCTATCGACGCAAATGCACCCTGGGGGTCAGGTGAATGGGCTAGCCTAGTCATCTCAAACTTCTGGCATCAATCCTCTAATCGTGGAGGTCAGATGTCAACTGATGGCCTGAACTACTATTACTTCGAATTCCCAGATCGTGACGCACAACTCGATACCTACGAAGTCGATCTAACTTCTATGGATCTACCCCTATCATGGGACTACACTAAACCCCACAAAGAAATGCGTGGATTCCCAGTTCCTTCTGGTGGAGCATACTTCCCGAACTTTTTCTCCGATGGAGGAGATGCTTTTCTTGATACTGGCCTAAACTGGTGGAGAGCTACTACTCTAGATGGAAACAGTTTGCCTAGCGAATATTGCGCATTTGATTCGAGTTCTCATCTTCACTGTGTTCTACAAACTGGAACTAACTTTCTGCATACTGTATCTGACGATGGAGGAGAAACTTGGAGAAATCAAACTTACAACCTGAGTGGAGTTGCTGAAGAAATCGAAGAGTGGGAATTCCACGCCAATGGTGCCCATGATCTCTTCGTACTCAATGTTCGCTACCAAAGTTCTGCAGGCCCAGATGTAGATATCGCGTGGCATGTGCGTGGTTATTCTGAAGACCTCTCACCTGATTCGATGACTTTCATTGGGTTAGGTGACTTAGATGCAACATCCGGTGCAGGGCAGGACATCAGATTCGACTTTGCAAGTATGACAATTCTCCCTGACGGAGGGGCAGTGATTGCCTACCACGACGCTTCTGATCCAGACCCATTGTTCGGACTTGAGTTGTTTCTCCCACAAGAATACTCAATCAGTCAGTGAATCTGTCAGCAAGTTGGTTAAACAACTCCGAAGCAGAGCCCTGCGAACGTGCAGCCAATCTTCGGACAATGAGTTCGGGTGTTGATCGCGCCAACAAACCTCGTTTCGGTGTGCGATCGACAATCAATTCCAGATTCTCATCAAGCCCTCTCGCCTCAATGCCATCAATCCTCAAATTAGCACCTGAGCGGGATTGAATCTGGTCTCCTATGTGAGTAACTAGGACTACTGAACTCGAAGGATTAGACATTGCAGCCTCCAAAAGACCTGAGAGGATTCGTGCGGCTGCACCCGGTTCAGTAATCGCCTCTAACTCATCAGCTAGGACTAATTTAACAGAAGGCGATGTGAAAACGTCGGCAAGACGAATCAAAGTTCGTTCGAGAGCACCGGCTGACTGAGTACCACTTACCTTAGCAAGCATGTGAAGTTCATCTACTAGAGCAACGCGACCTTTAGCAGCTGGAATAGGTAAGCCAGCATGTGCAAGAAGAACACACATTGCCACAGTTTCCAGTAAAGTCGTCTTTCCACCCGAATTCGCCCCCGTCAATAATGCAAGGCGATCTAAGTCACCTTCGGCTGCGACTGAGCCCAATCCATAGGTGATAGGAGTCGGATCGACATCGAGTAGCAGGTGTCGTGCCTCATCGAGACGAAAGCCCGATTCTTTCGATACTATCTCAGGCATTACACAGCGATTACTTATCGCCCAACGAGCAACTGCCATCCACATCTCAATCTCTGTCAAACCGAGGATTGCAAGACGACAATCTTCGAAAAGCCGGGATGCTTCCCGTGAATTCCGAATAAGATCCTCACCTTTCGCAGCAATAATTGCAGCATCCAAAGCGGACTCGATATCTTCCACAGCCCGTCGACGAACAATAAACGGATAATCTGAATCAACCCAATCATGAGGGATTCTGATGGATACATCATTGAGATAAATGTCTAATTTGTTACGACCATCTTGTACAGCCTGCTCAATCCCAGTAGCGACTGCTGCTTGTATACGCCGATTCAAACCATCTGCATCTGCGTAGAAACTCAATACTTCCTCGCCATCAAGAGAAAGATTCGCATCGGAAGTTGAGGCAACAATAGCATCGTTGACCGACCCTTCAATTGTCTTAATTTCAGCCCACAAGCCATCCTTGATGGCTTCAAGAGAGGATAAATCTCCTCCTTCTGAACCAAGAACTTCAGTGAGTTCTCTTAATCCGTTCAGAGGTTCAACCAAAGTAAGTATGGAATCAGAAAGAGAATGTGAACCCCAGTCATACGAGGAAATTGAAACAATAGACTCAATGGACGAGTGATTCTCATGAAACCATTCAATGCTAATCTCTGGAACCGCTTGGTCGATTCTGGTAATTGATGGTAGAGCTATCCAACCTGGAGGCGGATCGCGTGGACCTCCTTCTCCAATCCAAGTAACTGTATTGAACACGGCATAGTCCTTCCACGTCTCTTTTTCATCCCGGACAATAATACGGCAGCGGGATTCTAGACCTTCAACACTGTTCGCTACCTCTTGACTTGGTACTACGACTACCCTGTCCAAGCGGCCATTTCCACGCTGAATACGAGATAAACCAGAAGTCAACGTCTGCCACTCTTCGGATTTACTGGGATGTTTCAGAATGAAATCCATTGCCTCCTCAATTCGTCTTCGGTTAGCGACAATCTGTTCTCGCTCTGTGCGAGGATGTGGGCCCAAGAGTTGGATACGTTCCTTCGCAGCAGAGTTGGATGCGCCTTCAGCAATCGATTCTAGAATTCTGCGATGAAGTGCGTCACCTTCACCAGAACGGCAGATATCAGGATCTGAACCCCGAGCTGCTTTGATTAGCCGAATCGCACGATTCGCCGAGAGTCCTTCCACAGCGGTCAAACTCGCAACATCTCCTCTATCCAATGCCTCGATTACTGCATCCTCAGAACCTAGAGTTCGACTCAAACGATCAGCCAAGGAGGAACCAACACCTGGGATGTCCTGAAGCGCAAGCATCGACGAACATCGATGTTCGGGAGTTATTGAGATCATCGGTCACGATACCGATACTAAGTAAGAAATCTCGAATTCACCATCTAGGGCGAAAACGTCGCTTGCTTCCGATATAGCAGTACCTGGCTCAACACGATGGAATGCTGCAGATGATGCACGAACTTCTGAGGCGACATGAGATTGATCCTCATCCGACATATCAGGAGCATTGGACGGTAACCACACCTCCAATTCGATTGCAGCGTTGATATCTAAATCGAGATCTTTTCTTTTCGACTGAATACGCCGTATGATATCTCGGGCTAAGCCCTTTGATAGCAATGCATCTGTCAAAGCCATGTCCATAACTATACTGACATCCATTTCACCATCAGGGCCATCGAATTGAATTGTTGAAGCAGCAAAACCTTCTTTCTCAACACGGCGGATTTCTACATCTTCCGCTGTAATTTCATATCCGGCAAGAGCACCAAGTCCTGCTTCAATCTCAAGCAAGAAAGATTCAGGATCTACCTTGCTTAATTCTTCAAGAACCGCTGGCAAATCCTGTCGACACTTACGGCCTAGAGGCTTACGATTAGGTGCGAGTTCGATACGTTGGAAACGATCGAGGTCCTCTTCGACAGCTAAGGATTCAACGTTCAGTTCCTCAGCAAGGATATCATGGAACTCGCTGATGTTAGGCCCCCCAACAATCCATCCAGCCTGACAGGGTAGACGCTGACGACGATCAGCATCGATACGAATTCGGCGACCTGTCTCTGCTAACGAACGTACTAATGCCATCTTAGCTTCAAGAACCATATCGATAGGTGGTAATTCATCCTCACCCTCTAGAGGTCCACCACTGCGGATTGGCCAATCTGCAAGATGTACTGATGTTCCACCCGTTAAGTTTCGATGAAGCTCATCAGAAATGAATGGGGCCACTGGAGCCATTAGACGAGTAACGATAGTCAGAATCTCATTTAGGGTGTGCTCACAAGCACGTGCGTCTGAGGATTTTGTATCTTCCCAAAGCCGGCGTCGAGAACGACGAATATACCAATTCGAAAGATCATTCACAACAAATTCTTCAAGATCACGACAGGCCTTGTGGAATTCCCAATCCTCAAACTGACGATGGTAAGAATAGGCAACGTGTGATAGACGACTTAGCACCCAACGATCCAATGGCGATCTATCTTCGACAGGGATGTATGTATCTGAGTTATCAGGATCAAACTCATCATCCTCAGCATAATCAGCATAGAATCGATAGCAATTCCAGAGAGTCAAGAACATCTTTGCATATGTCTCTCGTACACCATTTGGATCGAACTTTAGTGGATTCCATGGTGCACCTGCTGTGACCATGTACCAGCGAGTCGCATCAGCTCCCTCTCGATTGAAATGATCCCAAGGATCTACAATATTGCCCCGCGACTTCGACATCTTCTTGCCTTCTGCATCGAGAATGAGACCAAGACTCAAACATCGCTTGTAGCAAATAGAATCGAAAACAGTAGTTGACACTGCGAGAAGTGTGTAAAACCAACCTCTGGTTTGATCCACACCTTCGCAAATGTAGTCAATTGGGAAATTGTTCTCAAAGGTCTCTGGGTTATCGAATGGATGATGCCATTGTGCAAAGGAAGCACATCCTGAATCAAACCAACAATCCATGACAAATGGTTCACGATGCATGGGTTCGCCATCATCTCCTAGAAGGACGAAGCCATCGACAATTGGTCGATGGAGGTCGACATCATCGGGGCAATCAGGATTTTCAATTCCCGCTGCACGTGCTTTCTCAACCTCTTGTTGCAGCTCAGAAATCGATCCAATACATTTCATTTGGCCCGAAGAAGAACGCCATACTGGTAGAGGAGTGCCCCAGTAGCGCTCACGGCTAATAGCCCAATCTTTCACATTACGAAGCCATTCTCCAAATCGGCCTTCACCTACCCAATCGGGCGCCCATTCAACCTGATTATTGAACTCAAGAAGGCGATCTTTCACAGCAGTCATTCGCACAAACCAAGAATCCATGGCATAGTAGAGAAGTGGATGATCAGTTCTCCAACAATGAGGGTAATCGTGAGAATAGGCCTTCTCACGATAGAGGAGTCCGTCATCACTGAGAATCTCAATAATTTCCTCGTCACAGTCCTTGACGTACCTTGCATCAAGGCGCGGATGCGTGCCCGAGATAAACCGGCCATCCATATCTACTGTGTGTTGAGCAGGTAAGCCCACCTCCATACCAAGGTTGTAGTCATCTTCACCATACATTACGGCGGTATGGACTACACCTGTTCCATCGGTGGTTGTAACCCAATCAGCACTAAGAACAGTCCAAGCGGTCTCAGAACTTCCGCGATTCACAGCACCATCGAATAACGGCTCGTAGGAACGACCCACTAAATCGGATCCAGGGAACTCTTCAATGACCTCAATATGATGGCGGAGAACCTCTTTCATCAGATCCTTTGCAAGAATCAATTCCTCGCCAACATTAGCACCGCCTGATCCATCCCACGAAGAGGCTTCTTCGGACACACGGACACGGACGTAGGTAACTTCCGGACCAACGGCTAAGCCGACATTTCCCGGTAGTGTCCAAGGAGTCGTAGTCCAAGCAAGGATACTCGCATTATCTCCAGTCAAACGGAACTTGACGTAGACAGAGGGCTCTTCGACTTCCTTGTAACCCAGAGCAACTTCGTGACTGGAATAAGATGTTCCCGTTTGCGGACAATATGGGAGGACCTTGTGGCCACGATAGAGAAGACCCTTGTCGAACATCTGCTTTAGCGCCCACCAGCATGATTCCACGAAATCGTTATGCAGAGTGACATAAGGATTGTCTAGATCAACCCAAAATGCCATCCGCTCTGTCATCTCACGCCATGCCTGTTCGTAAGTCCAAACCGACTTCTGACATTCTTCATTGAACTCTGCAATTCCAAATTCCTCAATTGCTTCGTTACTCATGAGGTCCATACGCTTCTGTACCTCAATTTCCACAGGGAGGCCGTGAGTGTCCCAACCACCTTTACGTTCGACAAAGTGGCCCTCCATCGCCTTCCAGCGACACACGAGGTCCTTGTAGGTCCGAGCTACAACATGGTGTATCCCTGGCTTTCCATTTGCAGTAGGAGGCCCTTCAAGGAAAATGAAAGGGGTTCCACCACGACGTGCCTCCACGCTGGCATCGAAGGTCTTCTCCTTTGACCAGCAATCCATCAAGGCCTCTTCAAGGGCTACAGGATTCAGTTCACCAGCACGCTTGGGAACAGCCATCGACCTACGGACCTGTGATGCTGCCTTCAAACTGATGGCGGAGACAGAAGATAACTAGAGAAGCAAATACAGACATTAATTTTGGATACGAGCCATGAAGAACCCATGACCAGACCCCTTGCCATGAAGTCGAAGTGTCTCGTTCTCCTTCTATTGACAGGTCTTCTTTCAGGATGTCTTTGGGAGGCGCCACCTGAAGATGTAGATGTGATTGAAACACAAAACGAGCATCGTGCCATAACGACAGCTTTGGTGAATAACACAGACGCTGTTCCCGTAACCGCAAATATCCGTATCCTCAATGTTGACGGAGACGTCACCACTGAGATTGTGTTTGCTGAACCCATGGAAGGCAGGATAGCATGGATTGATTCAGAATGCATCCCTAATTGTGAGAATCTGACTTCTATCGAAAATCTTGGTTCACCAGTACGAGTTGCAGCAGGTGATATTGATGGAGACGGAATCAATGAACTAATTGTCTCTGACATCGGCATATTGTTTCCATCTAACGACCTCGCAGGAAGGATTCTACAAATTAATACTACAGGCGAAGTAAGCGTCCTCGCAGACGGCCTTGGTAGAACAGTATGTGCAGAACCAGCTGATTTAGATGCAGATGGAGATTTAGACCTGACATTGTGTGAATTTGGTCACGATGATGGCAGCGTCGGCTGGTTAGAACAGGAAAATGGAGGATGGACACATCACGTACTTGATCCTCGACCAGGAGCAATTCACGCAATTCCTGCAGATATCGACGGAGATGGTGATCTTGACATTGTGGCGGCTGTATCTCAAACCGTAGAGCAGTTAATGTTGTACAGAAATGATGGAACTGGAGTATTCTCTAACGAAATCATTTTCGATGCACAGACCGAACATCACGGGACCAGTGGCATCGATCTTGTCGATTTAGATAACGATGGGGACCTAGATATTGTTGCAACGAATGGGGACTCAATGGATTGGAATCTACCTGATGATATTCATCCAGATGACATTCATGGCCTTTCTATCCTGATGAATGATGGCAACGGCTCCTTTACCCGTGAACAAATTGTAGGGGTATGGGGAGCATATGCAAGCACAATGCATGATGTAAATAACGATGGGGAACTTGATATTGTTCTAGTCTGCATTCAGATTCCACAACAATTCCCAACGATTGAACGCACACCCCTCATCATCCTTGAACGAAATGGAACAGAGTGGGATAGAATAAATGTCAGCATGGATGAAATCGATCACATGATTACAATTGCATCCACTGGAGAACATCTACTTGTAGGAAGTCATGCACCTAGTTCCCCTGAAGGAGGGGTAAATCGTCTTGCACTCTTAACAATCATATCCCCTGAATAATTGACAATTTAGCAGCATATTTCCGTGCGGAACGTTGAATGAGGCAGACGCAGAGGACATACCGAGGACCTGAGATGACGGTCATCGCGCTGCTCCAGATTGACCCCACGGTGGGGGACATCAAAGGCAATGCAGAGCGCATATCTAGAGCTGCATCTATCGCACATGAATACGGTGCTACCCTAGCAGTAACACCAGAACTAGCAATGTCCGGATACCCTCCTCGTGATCTTCTAAACCATAGCGGATTCGTAAAACGCTGTCTTGAGCAGGTACATGAATTAAGCGTGGACTTGCCACTTATTGTTGGCTGTCCAATCCCTCCTGAGACTGAGCGGACGCGACCTGGCAATGGTGCTGTCCGCGTCATCCCAAATCGACCAACACGAGTCGTTACCCAGAAACAACTTCTCCCAACATACGATGTATTCGATGAGGAACGTTACTTTCATTCTGATACGAAACCAGGCATCCTTCGTATTGTTGACGGACAGAGCATTGGTGTAACAATCTGTGAAGACGCCTGGCAACATGCCGGTTTGGTTCCAAACGACTATCCAGTGGACCCCATTGAGCAACTCGCCTCCTTTTCCATGGAAGGGGAAGCGCTAATTCTCACAGTGAATCTCTCATCATCCCCCTATCATGCTCACAAACAGGGAACACGAATAGAGGTCGCAATATCTGCAGCAAGAACGCTGGGCCATCCGTTCCTACTCTGTAACCAAGTAGGTGGGAATGATGATTTGATTTTCGATGGACGTAGCATAGTTGCTTGGCCGGACGGAAAAATCGCCCAAGCACCTGCTTGGGTAGAAGGGGTGATGATGATTGATCTCAAATCAAAGAGTGCACAATTCGTTGATTTCAAAAATTCGGAGAAGATTGGACTTGACATTTACCAACATGAATTTGAATCTGTGAATACGGAAAAAGATCTTCTTGAAGCCGTCACAATCGGATTACGCGACTATTGTACGAAATCAGGTCTTTCTTCAGTTGTTCTAGGGATGAGTGGAGGGATTGATTCCGCAGTCACTGCTGCGATTGCTGCTCGGGCTCTTGGTCCAGAGAACGTCGTTGGCATCTCTATGCCGAGTAGGCATTCTAGCGATCATTCAATCTCTGACGCTGAAATCACGGCTGAGGCACTCGGCATGGAACTTTTGTCTATACCGATTGGCAGTATGCATGATCCAACTGAGATGCTGCTTTTAGATGAGATAAATCAAGGAAATGATATCGCTGCAGAGAATCTTCAGTCTCGTCTTCGAGGTTTACTGGTGATGGGAGTTGCTAATGCGCGAGGTGCGATGGCTATGGCAACCGGAAACAAATCAGAACTTGCGATGGGATATTGTACACTTTATGGCGACATGGCAGGAGGTTACGCGCCTCTTGGCGACGTCTGGAAAACTGAAGTATACGCTCTTGCTCATATGATTAACGATGAAGCTGTGGAGAATGGAAGGAAACCACCTATCTCCGAATCGACGTTGAACAAGCCACCATCCGCTGAACTTGCACCTAATCAAATTGACAGAGATACGCTGCCACCATACGAAATTCTAGATGAAATCCTACGCCTCCATATGGAGGAAGGACTCAGTGGAGAAGCTATAGCCGGTTTCACTGGAAGAGATGAAACAATGATTGCCGATTTGCTTACTCGATTCAATAAAAATGAGCATAAACGATGGCAAATGGCTCCATCTCCTCGAGTATCAGCTAGAGCTTTTGGACAAGGCTGGAGGCAACCTCTAGCCGCGAGAAAGCATTGAATTAAATATCATCTAAACTTGGTGAAAAATAAGTGATATTATGGCTTCAAAGAAGAAGGCTGACCGTCGAATACCTGTGACTGTCCTTACAGGATTCTTGGGCTCTGGAAAAACAACATTGTTGAATCACCTGTTGTCAAGTACTGAGCACAAAATGAAGTTCGCAGTAATCGAAAATGAATTTGGAGATGTCGGAATCGATGAGAATATCATTGTTGAAAGTTCGGAAGAAACTCTCATTGAAGTCATGAATGGTTGCCTATGTTGCACGGTGAGAGGTGATTTAACTGAGGTACTCACTGGCATGTATGACCGAATCAAAGACTTTGATGGAGTAATTATCGAAACTACAGGATTGGCCGACCCTGCTCCTGTAGCACAGACCTTTTTTGTTGATGATGATGTAGTTCAACGTTACAATTTGGATGGCATCATCACCGTCGTAGATGCTAAACATGTCATTCAGCACATAGATGATGAGAAGCCAGAGGGAGTTGAGAATGAAGCCGTTGAACAACTTGCCTTCGCAGACCGGATAATTCTGAATAAGATAGATCTCGTAAATGAAGAAGAAATTCAAAATGTCGAGCAGAGAATCAAAACAATCAACAGTTCGGCTTCGATTTACCACACTACAAACAGTGTAATTGACCCAAAGCATCTGATTAATATCGGTTCATTCGATATAGACCGAACACTTGAGATGGATCCGGAATTCCTCGATACCGAAGCGGAACATGAACACGACCAACGTGTCACCTCTATTAGTTCCAAGTTTGAAGGGGCACTCAATGTGAACAGATTGGATCAATGGATTAGAGAGATTCTCCAAACTAAAGCGAATGATTTGTTTCGGTATAAGGGAGTACTTGCGGTCAAAGGAATGGATCAAAAGTTTGTATTCCAAGGTGTGCACATGCTGTTTCAAGGAGATTTCAGTTGGGAAATTTCTCCTTGGAAGGATGGCGAGACACGCGAATGCCGATTTGTATTCATTGGACGCGACCTTGATCATGAAGGTCTTAAAGCCGGATTGATGGCTTGTAAAGCCGAAAATTTGCGATTCAAAGAGGGGGATTTAGTGTATGCTAACATTGGAGAATTTACACCTGGTAGAATCATAAAATGCTGGGATGATGGAAATCCTTACCGAGTAGAAATCATGAACGAAGAGAAATCCAATGTTTGGGTACCAATCGATACGGATCAATTTGTTCGACCCATGAAGTGAATCATCTACGGAATCGCTCGATGAATAAACCCATAATTTGTGGGATATTTCTACTCAGATTCGAGCTCTTTGGTCCTCTTTGAACTACGTGGATGGTATGTTTCACCCATATTCATCCTAATGGAGAAAGAAACTGTCTTGATTAAACCAACAATGGCAAACTGCATAGCAGCAACAACAGCAATCATTGAGCCAGTTCCAGTGTTCAACTCTGCTGCAAAATATATGCCAAGGAATGTTGCTGAGAAGCCAAATACTTGGGTCCACAACATACAACCTCGGAAACTACGACTGATAATCTGTGCTGTAGCTGCAGGAGTGACCAAAAGCGCACTCACTAGAAGAGCCCCTACCAACTTAACCATACTAACCACGATAGCAGCGACAGTGATACTGAACCAGAGACCAATGATATTGACTGGAATACCTTGTAACCTAGCTGCAACACTATCGATAGTCATAGCAAGAAGACCACGATGAAGAATTGCGATACTTACAAGGGAAAATATGCTGAGCCATCCAATCATGCTCAGACTATCTGAATCAATCATATTCAGACTACCAAATAGGTAGGCTTCGATATCAGTGGTGATTCCTTCCCCATATAATCGCAGAATGACTAGACCAAAAGCGAGTGTCCCTGTAAGAAAAATTGCAATTGATGTATCTCCAGTTAGGATTTCTCTGTTTTGGAATTCATAAATCAGAATCGCGGCTATAACGCTGAATAATAATGCCAACCATAGAGGTGCGACCGAACCAAAGGCGACTCCAACGGCCATACCTCCGAATGAAACATGTGCAAGCCCGTCTCCAATGAGTGCAAGATTTCTCAACATTAGGAACGTTCCAAAAAGTCCAGCAACAATCGAGATCAATAAGGCTGCGATTAGGGCTCGTTGAAACATCTCCCATTCAAAGTAAATTGGAAAAACGTCTCCAGGCATATATTGTCCTAGATACTCTAGCATTGGGCTGAGAACCAGAATCAACAAGTCCCCTAAATTGTCAAACTCCCAATTCCAAGAAAATGGTTCCATCATTTCACCTCCTTAGAATGTTGAAGCAAATCGAGTGAAAACGATTCTTTCAAATTGATTTCATTGCTAAAATTAGACAACATAAGGGAATTCGGAGACAACTCGATTTCGTCATCCACATGGACATTACCATCGATACAAACTGCGCAGTGAGTACATCGGCTAATGGCAGTATGATCATGAGTAACCATCAAGAGAGTCTTACCTTCATTGCGACAAAGATTCTCTAAGAAACGAAGGAAATCCTTCCGAGACTCTCTATCTACGCCCACTAATGGCTCATCTAAAATCAGAATCTCAGCATTTGATGCTAGTCCACGTGCAACTACAGCTCTCTGCCGTTGTCCGCCAGACATATGTCGAATATCACGATGTGCGAGGTCTTCCAAACCAACCATTCGTATTGCATCATCAATCCGTTTGTTTCGTTCAGTTCTATTTGGCCAAATCATGTTGCGCCAAGTCAACGTACCAAGACCGACCAATTCTCTTACAGTAATCCTAAGATTATGGGGGAGATTAGATGCCGCTTGGGACACCCAGGCGAGGCGACCATTGGTTACTATTGATCCAGGTGATTGGCCAAAAACTGATACCGAACCTTCTGTGGGTTGTAACTGTCCAATAATCGTCAATAATAGCGTTGACTTTCCACTACCGTTTGGCCCTACAACGCCAACGAAGTCTCCCCTGTGGACATCGAGGTCGATGCCATCTAGAACTAAGGCACCGCCCCGATGGACCTTCAATCCCCGAATGGAGATAAGAGGACTAGAATCAGCCATACTTCGCCCACCAGGACCTCCCATTTCTGGGATTCGTAAGAATCACGAATTGGAGCCGAGTTTGAATCAGCAGGTCATACCGGCCAGAAGGTTGTCTAGATTTTCCTTCATCAAATCAGCATAACCATCGTTGGCATCCTTAGGTGGCATCTCCATAGTGTGTAACGTCATCAGAGTCACGCCATCAGGCATAGTACCCGACTTCGTCTGCTCGACTAGGGAATCCACAGAAGCCTCGTTGGTGTATTCTTCGACATAGAAGATAGTAATCCCTTCTTCTTCGATCTTCTCGACGACCTCAGCTATCTCCGCTGCACTAGGTTCTCCTTCAGGGTCAAGTCCGTGGACTGTCACAAATTGAAGATCGTAGCGCTCTGCCAAGTAGGCGTACGCATTGTGATTTGCTGCTATGTCACGGGTTTCACAGGTAGCAAGTGATGACGAGAATTCCTCGTGCAAAGTCAACAACTCGGCCATGTAAGCTTCAGCATTTGCAGTGAAATCTGCTTCACCTTCAGGGAAGGCCTGAATCAATGTGTCACGAACCAATGCCGCCTGTGCACGGTAGGATAGAGGGTCGAGCCAACTGTGTGGGTCGAAGCGGCCAAGATCTTCTTCCTCACCATGACCGTGGTCATGAGCTCCAGCGCCTTCCTGGGCAATTGGTTCAATGTCAGTGCCAGCTGAGTCCTTGAGGTAGTGCTGATCGCGCTCAAACTCAGTAGGGACGTGTTGTGCATACATTGCCATGCCTGTGAATCCAGAAGTGTCAATGGTGTAAGTTGTGTCATCTCCAGTGCCAACATGCAACTCAAAGCAGGTTCCATCTGCTGCGATTGAAGACATCGATTCACCGTCTTCTACAACTGTGCATCCAGCATCTACCAATGCATCAACACCTGATTCAAGGGAGTGCATTGTATCCTCAGTTGGTGTATCAGTTGGGATAAGAACTAGCCACATGCTTGGGTCAGCGTAATCGCCACCGACCTTTTGCATTGACCAAGTGTGAGTTGCATCGTTCATCTCAAAGATGCCCGCCCACTCAAAGCCATCAGCGTGATCTCCATGATCCGAGTGATCATCGTGACCAGAATGGTCATCATGGTCATCATGGTCATCATGGTCATCATGGCCGCCAGGAACGATATGCATGGTCACGTCATGAGGTAGAGCGAACCCGTAGTCACCCTCTGCCTCAATATGAATTGCAATAGCGCCAAACATTCCATCATGGCGCTCATGACCATCATGAGAGTCTTCCCATGCATGTATCGCTTCGATGAAGTGTTCCAACTCAGTCATATTGAGTAGTGAATTATTATCCATATCAGCATGGTGGAACATTGCCATTAGATGGTTCCTCTCATCCAAATCATCTTGTTGCATCCACATGAATGCATCACATGTAGCTGCAGACATATTTGGATCAGCAGCATGGGATACCGGGTTGTAACAACCAGTGAATGTCATGTCACCCCATGACATGTTCGTCATGTATACGTAGGAACCGCAAGTTGTTTCATTGTCCATGCCTGAAATCATATTCATTTCAGAGTTG
>PATC01000018.1 GCA_002712285.1 Methanobacteriota archaeon | reverse complement strand
GTATATTCTGTCACACGAATTCCCATACCACCGCGCCGAGATGGACGTTGCATGATTCTATCCATTTTCTTGTGAAAGTGTTCCTCAAGATCGATATCCATGGCTAGTGCGTTACCAAGAGTCAGAATTAACACATCTGCAAGTTCCTCAGCGGCTTCTTCCTGTGGCTTACCCTTGGTAATTGCGGCACTGAATTCCCCCAACTCTTCGACCATCAATGCGATACGATACCCCATGTCATGTCCGTTATTCACTGGGTTCGCGAAATCATGTTTGTGATGGAACTTCGCTACACGCGCCATCATCGTCTCCCACGACCCATCTGCTCCATGCTCATCAGTCAGATGTTCCTGTTTCGGATGAGACATCCAGTCATCAACACTCTTAGCCCTAGCCATAGCCTGAATTCTACGCTTCGGCCCATCAAAGAACCGATTCACATGAACCACAGAAAATAGATGGCCCAACCAATGATGAAGATTGGAAGAACGCCGTGTCGGAATATACGGAAAGGACGTGTGACTTCCTCGACTTTGTTACCCACAACTTCCATTGTCTCGTCACTCAACAAGGCTGTCGCAATCTCAGCTGGCATGAATCTAACTTCGTATTTGTATACTAAAATCCTATTTGCAAGGCGTCTCAGTTAGAAAATTGGGGATCAACCATGCCCAGTGATAGTATGAATGATACCAATCAAGAAAGGGAAGATGATGAGATTTCCAGTTTCACATATTCAACCCCGAAACCATTCAATGCAGAGAAGTTGGAGACATTCATCAATAAAAAAGAGAATTGGAAAAGCATACACCAATCCAAGGGATTTTTTTGGGTAGATGCTGACCATCGAATCGCATATCAGTGGGCGCAAGAAGGTGAAGCAATTGAGTTTAGCATCTTAGGGGCGTGGGTTGCTTCAGTAGGTGAAGAAAAATGGACTGACGCTGATGGGCAACGTCTAGATCAACAAACTGACTGGGACCCCGTTTTTGGTGACCGTGAACAGAGGATTCTGTTCATTGGTGAGGCAATGGATGAAGCTAAGATTCGAGCAAACCTAGATTTGTGTCTTCTGGATGACGAAATGGCGAATGTATGTCTCAAATCATTGGGAGTACTTCCGAGTATTTTTCCTTCATTGAAACTGACATGTGACCATTAATGACTGTGCGCCAATACACACACCTCAATAACCGACTACACCTTGATGGGGATATGAGTAAGAAATATTTCGTCAAATTCGTATCTGAACCAAGGAATGACACCATTAAGACAATCGTTGGGATAGCATGTGCAGCGCGAGCAATAACTGATGGCCACGCTGTGAGTGTATTCTTCGCTGCTTCTGGAACCCGTCTTCTAGACCAAGCATACATCAAGGAACTAGATCAAGAGATGGGGACTGACTCCAAAGCAGTCACCGAGATGATGGAGGTCATAACATCCAATGCAGTTCTATACTGTTCGTTTGCCTCAGTCAAAGCCACACTAGGCCACAGCGAAGGAGATGGTGGCTTGATCATCCCTGATGACAAAATCAAGTGGAGCGGCCCCCCTGGAGTTATCGAATTGAGTTCAGCATCAGATATTCAGCTTGTTTACTAGATACTATCCTCACTATTCACCGTGTAATTCATGCGAGTGATTGGTATCAGAAGTTCATGCGGGTATGTTTGATTGCTGCAGTGAGCGAGAATGGGGTCATTGGAATCGATGGAGATCTTCCTTGGAGAGTACGAAGCGACATGCTTCGATTCAAGCGACTAACCAAGGGTGATGGTGATGAGACAAGTGCAGTTATCATGGGACGAAAAACTTGGGAATCTCTTCCTGATGGGCACCGACCATTAGACGACAGAGTCAACATAGTCCTCACACAACAAACTGGATGGTCTGATGATGGGGCAGAAGCGGCGTTCTATCCAGGGCAAGCAATGGAAATTGCCTTCTCTATGGGTTGCGAGGAGGCTTGGATTATTGGTGGCGCAGGAACATATGCTGCAATGTTTGATCGTATTGAAGAGATTCACCTGACCACTATTCACGCAAATATCGATGGTGATGTACATATGCCAAACTGGGACCGTTCAGATTGGAACGAAGAGATTGTCGAACGGTGTGAAGCAAGTGGAGATGATGACCATGCATCGTCATATTCGATTTGGCGTAAAGCGTAATCATTCAGCGCCTTCAAAAATTCTGAAACCGCCTAATGGAGGAGTATATACATGCAGATTCAGCAGTTCACTCTCTGTATCGTTTGAGATTCGGTGTATATCTGGTTCATCTGCTGCACATACCTCACCGGGTTGATAGATACGCTTCGACACAGGTATTGCAAGACCATTCTGATTAAGTTCGTAAATTGTCTCAGTTGAAAGGCCATCGAGTATGACAAAAGCACAGTCTGAACCACTATGATCGTGAATAGGAGTATCTTGACCAGGAGTCCACAAAATTGCTACGACTTCGTAATCATCGTTGCGAGCAATGACATTACGACAATACACATCTTGGTTAGATGCAATATGTGCTCGAAGACCTGCAACATCTATTGGAAGGTTTGCAAGTCGCTTACCGAGATCTTCAAGTCCAGGTCTAGGGGTCTGCTCATCAAGCCAAACAATGAGATTATCCAACTCAGAATCTGCAGCTCGAAGCTCGGCGACAACGTCCGGATCCATGAGACGAGAGTCGGCCATCATCAACCCTAGAAAAGGGACATTATTCAGGATTGTCTGTGTTAAGATGTCTTTCTCATCTCGGCTGCACGGACCGTATTAGACATCAACATGGCAATAGTCATCGGACCAACACCACCTGGAACAGGCGTCATGTATGATGCAACAGAATTAGCATCTTCTTCTACATCTCCACAGAGGCGGTAGCCCTTAACCGAGGAATCCTCAACTCGATTTATCCCAACATCAACAATAATCGCGCCTGTTTTAACCCATGCAGCCTTTACCATTTCTGGACGACCAACAGCTGCAACAATTAGGTCTGCACCTCTACAGTGACTCTCAATATCCGTAGTACGTGAGTGAACAACTGTGACCGTCGCATCCGCGCCTTTTGCCGCAAGAAGTAATGCCATTGGCATACCTACAATACGTGAACGCCCAAGTACGACTGCCTTCAAACCAGTGAGATCTAATTCTGCAAATTTGAGGAGATACATGACACCAGCAGGAGTACATGGAAGCAATCCATCGAGACGACCTTGAACGAGACGCCCGAGATTAACGGGATGGAACCCGTCGACATCTTTCTCTGGGAGAATATGATCAGTGATTGCTAACTCGTCCATCCCCCTAGGCAGAGGCGACTGGACTAGGATCCCATCTACGTCCGGGTCTTGATTTAATGATTCAACTGTTGCCAAGACCTTATCGAAGGAAGCAGCGGCAGGTAAATCGATTCGAGTACTACGGATCCCAAGACGTTCACATGCACGTTCCTTTGACCGGACGTAGACATGGCTAGCGGGGTCATCACCAACAATGACGACAGCGAGATGAGGCGAAGAGCCACGTTCGGCCAAATCACGTATTCGAGAAGAAAGAGAAGATTCAACCTTCGCGGCGCAAACTTTCCCGTCCAAACGGTTCGCACCCATGAAGCGGCGACAAGACACTTGTCATTGAACCCTTCCGAACGAAAAGAAAGTGGAGCCTGCGGAGGGATTCGAACCCCCGATCGCCTGATTACAAATCAGGTGCCTTACCACTTGGCCACGCAGGCGTAACCTGCGGACCCCCATTCACCTCTTCAACCCTAATGGAACCATATTCAAGAGCCGATTGAAGGAAATCAGTTCATGCAGGACGAATCCGGATTGGCCGATATCCTGCTCCCGCCCCATGCCGCATCGAAGGCGGGCAACGATGTCATCTATGCATGGTTAGCTCGTTACCAGCATGCGTCTGCTGAGGGTAAAGATGTCGTAAATGGTACAATCGGTGCATTGTTGGATGATGAGGGGGAACTCGTATTCAATCCAGCCATTGCCGAGGCCATCAATCGACTCCCAGATCTTGACAAGGGAGCTTACAGCCCTCTACCGGGCTTACCTACCTATCGAGAAACTGCACGATCACTTGCTATTGGCCCTCGACTCGAAGAGATGGAAATCGCTGGATTCTCTACTGAAGCTGTAGCTTCACCTGGTGGTTGTGGAGCACTGTACCTGAGTGCACGGAACATGCTATCTCCAGGGGATTCAATATTGGTACGAAGTACTTACTGGGGGCCATATCGCACTATTGCCGATGAATGCGGACTAGGACTTGTGGATTGGCCACTGGTAGCCGATCCGACAGAAACAGGGCAATCTGTAGACAAAACAGCACTTTCCTCTCGATTGAATGAACTCGTTAGTAACCAAGGAAGAGTGCTTGCCTGGCTAAATGATCCAGCACATAATCCAACGGGAATGAGTCTTGACTCGGCAGAGCGCAACGATGTAATGAACTGCTTCCTCGAAGCGGCACGAGCGAACCCTGAAGCAGGATTCACTTTGTTACTCGATACAGCATATGCTCTCTACGCAGAGGAACCTCATGGTTGGACGGATACCGTCATACCTCATATCGAAAATTGGCCAGATAACCTCCTTCTCTGTTGGGCATTTTCTACTTCCAAAAGCCATACAATCTACGGGTTACGATGTGGAGCAATTGTAATTGCTCACCCTGACCGTGGACTCCTAGAACGCATGGTACCAATGTTTGTCCACACTGGGCGTGGAACATGGTCTGGATCTCCGAGATTACCGCAAGCGGCGGTCGCTATGATTCATTCTAACTCAGGATTAGAAACAATGTGGGACGCCACCCGTGCTGCTCAGAGCGAAGTGCTTGAAATTCGTAGACAACGACTTCTGGATGCAGCAACAGGCGTGCATTTCGATCCCAGCAATGACGGATACTTCGCTCATGTGCCCGACCCGAACCCAGTGAGCCTCTGCGAAGAAATTGCGACGCATGGAGTATATCTTGTCCCACTAGCAAAAGGGGTTAGGATTGGGATTTGCTCTCTACCTACACATGCTGCCGAACGCGTGGGAAGGGCCATATCGGAGGCATGGACCAGTTTAGGCCGGAGGTCTTGACTTGGTCCAGCACTTTCGAACGAATGCGCTCATTACCGGTTGGATTTGTACCGCTTTAGGTGCCGCAATTTCAATCACGATTCCAGATGCATTTGGACTGATGATTGCGTTCCCTCTCGGAACTGCTGGTATCATCCTACTTATCTTCGGATTTCGTGCTGATCCAGAAGAACGAGTCGATATTGATGCGATGCGCGCTTGGCAACCTGATGAAGGAAGAATGCGCGAAGCAGGTCGTGTAATGTATCGAATTGATACACTGCTTGATCCACCTATCCGATCCACAATCAAATGCGGAGCATGTGGTAAGGTAGAATGGGTCGATGGTGGAAAGCCAGCATCCTATACCTGTCCTCATTGCTCCACTACACTTTGGGAAGAAGAATGAAGCGAAGCGGTCAAGACCGTGGGCAGGTTCCCAGAAATAATGGCCGAACTCGGGAACAATGAGCGGCGGATGCTTCGGGCGATGCTGAGCAACCCTGAAAGTACATGGTCACTCAACGAACTTCTCGAAGCCTGCGAGTGGACAGATCAAGCACACGTCGCAGGTGCAGGCCTTGCACTCAATGAAGCAGGTATGGTTGAAATCCAAGAGATCACGAAACGATTGATTACTCTTGGTGAAGAAGGTCGAAAAGCTCTGAATGAAGGCTTACTTGAATCACGACTTTTCACATGGATCCAGAATCAACCCGATGAACAGCGATTAATTTCCACCATGTCCCAAACTTTTGAAAAATCAGAATCAGGACCAGGTGTAGGCTTGCTAAAGCGAATTGGTGTAACTCTTGAGAGAGGTGCCTTTGTCCTCCCTGAGAATATATCTGAAATCGAAACGATACTAGAATCGAGAACTAATTTCATACAATCCATCGGTGAAAATGGTATTGAAGAAGATGAATTAGATGCCGAAATGGTGGATTCATTCCGTTCACGAAAGAGTATAATTGAGACCAGTGAAACGATTACACGAACTTGGAAACTTTCGAATAAAGGCCACAATGTCAACCCAGAATCATTAACAGAGAAAACACAAATTGTCGATCTCACTCCCGAGATGCTCCAAGGTGATGACTGGAGAGATGCGGAATTCAAGCGCTACGATGTCAATTTACCTGCACCCACACCAGCAGGTGGGCGCCCTCACCCAATGCAATCTCTAATCCAACGCATTCGTTCCATATTCCTTGAAATGGGATTCACCGAAATTGAAGGTGACTTTGTACGAACAGCAGGATGGAACATGGATTCGTTGTTCATTCCACAAACACACCCCGCACGTGCTATGCAGGATACCTTCTACCTCGAAGATCCTGAGAAATTGCCCATTGAGGAACATTGGCTAGACCTTTGGGCTGGCGTTCACGAGAATGGCGGAGGTACGGGAAGCACAGGTTGGGGCGGACATTTCGATAGAGAAGAAGCAAAGAAGGGATTACTACGTACTCATACAACTGTAAACACAGTCAAGCACCTTGCGGATCAACCAAACGAAGCATGCCGTGTGTTCGGTATCGGCCGAGTTTTCCGACAAGAAGCAATTGACAAATCACATCTTCCTGAATTTCATCAAATCGAAGGAATCATCCATGAGCCTGAAGCAAGCCTACCCATGCTTGTAACTACACTCAAGACATTCTATGCCAAGATGGGGTATCCAGATGTCAGAGTCCGCCCTGCATATTTCCCCTATACTGAACCGTCTCTAGAGATTGAAGTCAAATGGAGAGGAATCTGGTTAGAGTTAGGCGGAGCAGGTATCTTCCGTCCAGAGGTGACAGAACCTCTCGGAACAGAATGGCCGGTATGCGCCTGGGGCATGGGGCTCGAACGACTCGCGATGTTGGTACTCGGCATGGATGACATCCGAGAGTTGTATCAACCAGATTTACTCAAACTCCGTTCGATGCCAATCATCTGATTGAAGAATCCCTTTCTAAACCACTTGGATAGCGAAGCCTTCATGTTCAGAAAGTTAAGGATTTCATATCATGACTAGTTCTGATTTGCCGGATATGGCGAATGAGGATGAAGTCAGAGAGGTGTTCTCAGATCGTCGTTGGACAATCATGGGAGCACTCCTCGGAACAAGTACTGCCATACTTCTAGTACATAGTTTAGAGCCAGATAAAGCACCATCACTCCAGAGAGATATTGGCTTAGGCATAATCGCATCTACACTACCATTCATGGTTGTTTACTGTGCTTTACACCTGTATGCTCGTGAGAATGCGGAGCGTATGCTCATGTCTGAATTACATCGACTGAGTAACCTCTCGGTGGTCTGTCAGTTGATTGCTTATGGATCGATGATAGGGATATTGACACTCTGGTATGGAATCTCCGATGTAGTTGGTCCGTTAATCATAGCTGCATCTGCTGTCGCATTCCTAACTGTTCGATACGTCCTCTATACCTCAACATCAACAGGTCATCCGTCGAGAATGTTCGGTCATCAAAATAGTTCTCAGTGACCATGGTGGTCATGGCTTGAGTCGTCGTCTGAATGATCGCTGTGATCTCCAGAATGGCTACCTGCGTTTACCAGAGTTACCAAGTCCTCAAGGAAGAGATCAACTTCTAACTTGTTGGAAGATTCGTCTCGATTACTGAGGTCTCCCGTCCAAGCGACGCGCTTACGTCCCTCTTCATCAAGAATGAAAACAACAGTACCATGACCTACAGTATATGGCTCCTCGACAACGATGACATCACTAGAGTCTGAATGATCGCCATGACCTTCATGGTCGGAATGGTCCGATTCCATCGTTGGATCCATCAGCAAGGATGCATTTGCACCTGGTGCAACCCAAGCGAAATGGTTCGAATCTTGCATAAGAAGCGATTCAGTCGCATTCTTACTAGCTTGCATCCACTGTGAACCCGAATCCATCTCATGCCACAGGTACAGCTTGTATGCAGCATCCATCATCGCAATCGAAGTGACGGCCCCATCAGCCATTGAATGCATCACATCATGTTGCATAAAGGCGTTCATCGAGTGGTTTAATGCATGAACAGAACCCATATCTGACGAGTAATTTACATCGTACATTGTTGTGGTATTATCCGGGAATACTACTCCTAACTTGTGGACCATATCTCCGTCCTCTGAATGGTCACCATGATCAGAGTGGTCATGATCAGAATGATCACCGTGAGTGGAGTGATCACTGTTGATGTGGTCGTTATCAACGACAACATTCCAGTCAGCCCAAACAGCCTGCAATTCTGCGTGATTCGTAGATGTTAGATGCGGCCAGTCAAAGCCCATTTGAGTAGTATATTCGGATAATTTCTCAACAGTATCTCTTGCAGGATCAATCGAAATCGAAAGTATCGCAACATTATCCTCAATTCCATTATCATCTAACTTAGATTGGATGTATGCCATATTGTTCTCAACAGCGAGGCAAACATCAGGGCATGCAGTATAGGTGAACATTACAACAACCACTTTTCCTTCAAAATCGGATAAAGAAACGTCATTACCATTTTGATCAGTGAGGGTGAAATCCGCAACACCGAGTGGTTGACGATATTCTGTACCGTTAAATTCGAGATTAACTACGTCGTCTTCGCTTGTACATCCAGCGAACAGCATTGAAAAAACGATGATAACTGCAACTACACGATTATTCATGATACAGTTTGTTAGGGCATTAGATATGAATGATATCCCATATGGATTATTCTGCAAGTAGGGTCTTGACGTCTTGGATGACGAAGTCGGGGTTCCAATCCATATCCCCCCAGAAGACACGTTGTTGCATGTCACGATCTAGAATTACCGTACCAGTCATGTGATCTACCCAATAGCCCGGAAGTGCATGACGCCCTGAAGTATCCGAACCAGCAGTTGCATTGTCTTCTTCTCCCTCTTGAGTGTCTAAACCACAACCGTGGTGATCGGTTGCCTCGTTCGTAGGTGTTTCGGGGCAAATGTCGAACCCATCTACTACTCCATCTCCGTCAGAATCATCATCGTATGTTGTCAAACCTACCCCGAAAGCTTTCCAAACAGGTTCCATATCCTCTACTAGACCCGTTAGATGTGGCCAAGAGAGATTTTGATCAACTACATATTCAGATAGTGTTGCGGGGTCATCCGCCCATGGATCGACTGTGATTGAGATGACTGCAACATCATCATGCTCAGCTGAAATCAAACTATGCACATAGGCGATATTCTGACTTGTGATTGGACAAATGTCTGGGCAACGCGTGTAGATAAATCCGACAATGACGACTTTACCTTCCAAATCAGTACTGTTGAAAACGGTACCATCATGAGAATCCAATGTGAATGAAGGGACATCTCCTTGCTCAACTTCAGCTCCATAGAACGGAGATGAAGGCTCATTCCACCCGACACAACCACTGAACAGCATGGTTGTAGCCAAGAGTATGACAAGTTTCCTCTGAATCATTCTAACCCCTCTTCTGTAACCTAACGAATAGCCATGCTCCAATTAAGCCAATGAAAATAATTGCGAGATACATCTGTAATGAACTCTCAGAAGGATCTGCATCACATCCTTGGAATGTGTCTCCAATCGGCAACACTTCTACACCGGGTTCGGTGTTAACACACATGTCTACGTTATCTGGAATTCCGTCTGAATCTATATCGGTATTATCTCCAAAGGAATAGCCGCCTGGAGAGGTCATGTTCGTGTTAGGATCATGCGTGTCATTAATTAGTGTCAGATTAAGGGTGAAAGCGAGATTACCATCTTCCTCAAGAATCTCAAAAACATATAGAGCCCCGGTATAATTTGTAATATTCATTTCAAGGGCACAAATAGCACCACTCGGAAGGTTACAGGTGAAATCATGCTCATCGCTGTAGTCGCCATCATTGTTGAAATCCATCCTAACTGTTCGGTTTGATTGATTCACACTGTTGAACTCTACAGTATCGTTCTGAACCATTTGAACCGTGTCAGGATCCATTCTCGTGCCACGCACAATCACACTCATTTTGTCTGCTCCATGAGCAGAAACAGCCATCGGCGTCGCTACAACGAGGAATATGAGGACTAGCGCGAGGCGCATTGGATATTCACTCCTCAATAGGCGTCCATAGTGGAGGGTAATCGAACCGAGGATCTTTGTCCTCGTCAAACTGTACGACGTAGACACCACTTACCATCTCAGAAATGAATAGATAACCGCGAGGGTCATACTGTAGCCCCCAATCAAAAGGAATCATACAAGATGCCCAACAATCAGCCATATCGTAACCGAGCTCATTGGTAGGGTCAGCAACCCATTCAGGACCTGCTGGGAGATAATACCCTAGAGTTTCAGTTTCACCAAGTGTCTCAATTCCCTGCCATCCAAGTTCAGGCGCAGGAGAACCATCTTTCCAAACGATTGTGTCCCAAATACCACTATGATCGGTCAACCAATTACCTGCGTGGTAGTGTGTCCAGTAAACATGACCATTAGTCCCAGTGTCACCATTATGAGGGCTGAAAATGTAGCCTCCAGGGATGTAGTGATTATCGTGAACTGTACCATCAGGGAGTATACTCTGACCTGGTAGTTTCCACTTACTAACTAGGAAAGGCATTGCAGGATCTGTTGTATCGATTGTCCATACAATACCTGTATGATTGGTGTTTGAACCGTACTCTGGTGCGATGATAGTGTAGTGGCGCCAGTTGATACCATAGGTAGCATCGTCAGGGCCAGTCCCACATTCTACTGGCCATAATGACTGATCGACATACTGTGAAACATCCTTGCAGATTAGGTGATCATAAGGTACTGCGTAGTGGATATTGTCGTTGCCAAGATTCTGGTCAAGCCATTCATTTGCGCTCATTCCAGCATGGCCTCCACCATCTGGACCATACCAGCCATCGTCCGCAGTTGGACATCCAAGCCAGCGGCCAACTTCGTAATCTTGTGGCCATGAAACTCCCTCTGGGTCAGGGACAACTGGTGGATTCGTCACATCGACAATTCGTAGCCCAGCACCCCAATAAGAGATGTAGAGGAGTTTTTGACCTGTAATCGGGCGCTCATGATACACATTGTCATGATTGAAAATCGAACCACCACAGGTAGTCTCAGGCTCGGGAGAATATCCACCCCAACGGAGAATTTCGCGGCTACTATTCTGTTGCTCATCTGTCTGAGTAGGTAACCAAGATTCGAAACCCATAGGGACATAGAAAATCTGTGTACCCTTGTAGAATGTCCCTGAATCACCCTCAGTCATCTCGGGGTAGGGGTCTGCACCGAATAAGAACAAGCTGCATTCTTCATCAGGATGAGTAGCTCCATCCCAATCGCAGTAGACATGCACATCCTGATTATGGAAGCCTGCAGGAGGATTGTTCCATTCTGCGACCTTGATCGGTTCATTCTTGTTACCAACATAAATCACATCGAGACGATTAGCGCCCGAGTTTGCATCGTCATCATTTGGAATCGGATCTAATTCACTGTTCGTGAGCTCGTGATTGACTAAGACCCAATTGTTGTCCGGAGTGACCTTGATGTCAATGATACGAGCGACTTCAGCGTAATAGGTCGAAAGTAAAGTTATGTTGTTTGGTTTAGAGATATCAAGAATCTCGAACTGGTTGTAAGATGACACATAGGCGTAACATCCACCAGTACCGTCTGGATATTTCACACAGTCTTCAAGGAAATTACCCTCGATTGCAATCTCGGATGAATCACCTGGTGTTGGTGCAGCATTCTTGAACGCCGGATCACAGGGTCGTCCTGCTGTATTGTCAAGTTCTGCAGGTGGTTTCTCATTTCCATCACAGTTGAGATTATGGTAATCGATTAGACGAACATTCGGTGTCTGAAGACGGTGTGCAAGGAGGTCACCATGAGAATGATTCGCATCTTCAATCTCGGTAACAGGATCAATCCAAACATATTCCTCTACATCGTCGACATTGTCCCCGCCGAAACACCCCGCAAATGGGGCCATGGCCATCAAAATACAAAGTAGAAATGCAGAACTAACTCGCCCCATATTCCGCGGAATGATACACCCTTGTTGAATCGTTCGCTTCTACGTACGTCATACAGGCGGACCGTATGGTTTGTCAATATCCAGCTGCACGATGTATAATCCAGAAGTGATGCAAGATAGGTATGTGTAACCTTC
>PATC01000051.1 GCA_002712285.1 Methanobacteriota archaeon | reverse complement strand
CTTCAAGTAAAATACCAGACAATAACAAGTGGTTCCCAATCGGTGAACGAGAAAGGTCACCAACTACCTTTTCCTTCTTGAAACGTCTAGCCATTTTAACCATCAATGGTTGGTTTCTATGCCTAACCTGATGACTTGTCTGATTCCTAAATCTAACCACAGCAATATGTCCAGATACAAGACCGAATGCAACTAATCCAGATGCAGAGGTATCACCTGTCTCAAGAAGAATAATCGCGCCCATAGATAGCCAAATGAGTGGTAGAAGACCCCACCGTACAAAATTTTGCAATAACGTAGGTGCAATAATAGGTGCCGTTAAACGTTCAACGGCCTCATGTGCTATAGAAAACGCATTTGCATTTAATGCCTCATCTAATCCACCCTTTATGGCTAATCCAACAAAGGGATTGCACGGTGCTTGGTCTAACCATGGCTTTTTGTCAGCAACTGTACCAACTGCCAATGCAACCTCAAATTCTGATGTGTCTGCCTTCAGCCCAAGTATAGATCCTAATGCTTTTACACGAGGGTCCTCGGGTCCATTCAACTGTAAATCGCGGAAAATCTCCAGAGCATCATGCCAATTACCCAGATCAAGACTACACAATGCGCATGCAATCCTGGCCTTTGCACTGTTGGGATAGCGTCGAACTAATCCAACAGACAATTCTAGAGCCTCATCCATTCTTCGTTGCGCTCTAAGTTGAGCGACTGAAGATATGAGAGCAATATGTGCTAGGCGATTACGATGGATATGGCCAATATCACTTACTGGATCCCATGATTCAATTTTTGACTGTAGTTCCTTAATCTGATCAATAGTAGGTTCATTCTCCCAATCATATAGGTCGTCCTCATCTACTCTATCTGCCCAAGGATCCATCCACTCAGAAATGAATTCGATTAGTTCAGGTTCATCTTCTTCATCTTCCATTAGGAGACCTTTCAAAGCCATTTTAGAAGCATCGAGTCGACGTGATGCAATATGTCCTACAGCAATCAACATTCTGGCGTCGTCATCATTTCCACCTTGTTGAGCTAGAGTAGTTTTAGCCGCCTCAATTGCATTAGGCCAAAGTCCCCTCATAGCATATTCAAACATCTTAGCTCTTCCACGTTCTAGTCTTAGGAGGCTCTCATCAGCATCGATACTACCGTCTTGGAATCGACGAAGTGCACCAAGATCATCTTGACGAGCAGCTTGCATAACATAATCCCGAATCCAATTACCATCATGGGTTCGGACTGCACCTGACCGACGTTCTTCAGGTGCAAGATCGAATTTCGTAATTCCAACTGTGCGCCAGCGACCAATTGAAAGTAACCATGTTAGTATGAAAATACCTTGACCTGCAGCAATAAAATTCCATGTCCCCTCTAATAATAACAGTTCAACTTGGGCTCCGGTTAGGAAACCTATCGAATCTGAATAGGGCATCAATTCTGCCCATTCCTTGTATACTTGCATAATCAGTAGTAAAACGGAATATCCTGCAAACCCGGCTAATCCGAAGGCAATGATACGTGATTGAACGATAGATTCTGCTCGAATCTCTCGTGGGGCACCGAGTACGACACCACCAACTCCACCAATGACTTGACCTCCAAGGAAGAGGTTACGAATCATTTCAAAAATTAGTGCGAGACCTACAACTGAGACATTCAGCATCAAATAGCCGGCAAGTACGAATGAAAGACTCTTCAAATCGACAAGCGTTTTGAGAAATTCGTTTCCTTCCACGAACATCAACAATGAATTTCCAATTATTCCCCCTAAATCGAGAATATACCGTAAATTTTCAGGGTTCTCAAGTTTAGTCCAAACCAGTGTTGAGATGCCATTAATGGCAGCTAATGGCATGGTGCCAAGAAACAGCACTAGTATTGTTGCATTCACTCTTTTCAAAATAGAGGGTATGTCGGGATCAATTGGTGTCTTCTGACCTCTCATCGTCCTGTATTTATTCCTCACAATCACGTTCCATGATGCACCCATAATCCGTCCATATGCAATGATAGTCGGTGACATGAATACAAGAAGGCCGATTGATATCCAGTCAATAGTGTCGATATTTCGATTAATATCGAGACGTTCTTGATTTGAAACCCATCGACCATAGTAGTCTTCTTCCCACTCTCTAGTAATTGGATCGCGGACTAAATCGACGAGTTCACTACATCCCACTTGTGTAGTAATTGATTCCATGACAGGTAATGGAGAATCTATGCCTCTGGTATCTATGCAAACCATCTGTGATAACGCTATTTCGGGATTAAATGGGTCATTTGAAGTCCATTCATTTTCAATTGATTCCCATGTGTTGTTCTCAACTTCATTTAGATCTAAATATCCAAAGTATGCAACTGGTGCCAACAAAAACAGGATAATTAGACAAACACTGAACACGTTGAGGACGAATTCACGAAAAGTGACTATCGAATCACTGGCACTCTTCCTGGAAATCTGAGCGTAAAGAGAGATAAACGGTGACAGTAAAATCGGTATCGATAACAAGATTGCGGTCAAGATTAATGCAGGCTGGTAATATGTAGGACCACGATTCCAAATAAGTGAATCATCTAGAATATCTGAAAGTAGGATCATAATTCCCGCCATGGCCATGAGATAGAGTATAACGCCAAAGAAAACTGTCCTTGGACGTATAATTTTCAACGCATCGGACCGTGTTTTAGTTAGTCGATGCACCTCATAGAAGTCATCATCAATTTCGAATGCAACCTGCAAGTTCGATAGGCTGGCTGGAAGCAGAAATCTCCACAAAAGAAGGCTAACGATTAATCCCATTGCTATGGGAATCAACAATAATGGATCAGTACCTAATCCCCCTGAATTTACAATTTCAACTTCTGAATCAACTGAATTTTGAGCATGAACAATTGGGACAAATAGGGTGCAAACTAGCGCGATACTGAGTAACGTGCGAATATACCCCATGGTCTACCGCCTTCTTTACTGTTCAAAACCCATTCGCCGGAACACATCAACTGTTTAGGAACCTATCAATGCGGTCAAATGCTTCATTCAGTGTTTCAGGATCTGCAAGATGAACTATCCGTATATGTCCAGAACCACGTTCAGGACTGAATCCTGAACCATGGACAAGTAAAACATGTTCTTGATGAAGTAAATCAAGAACAAACTGTTTGTCGTCTTGATAATCAGGATGATCAATACGCACGAACATGTAAAATGCGCCACCTGTAGGTTTTACAGATAGCCCTTCGATTCCATCAATTCTCGATAGAGCTATTTGTCTACGTTCCAATACCTTAGCACGATACTCTTGCATCCATTTTCTATCACCTGTTAGACCAGCAAGATATCCCATCTGTGCGGGTGTACTGGCACATAGTCGTGATCTTAGAAGTCGTTCTACTGCATCTCTGACTTCGGCCAGTGAACCGTTAGGATCATGCAGAGCCATGTAACCAATTCTCCATCCAGGAGCATAGTACACCTTTGATACTCCATTCATACTTACTACTGGAACTTTAGATGATCTTGATGCAATCGAAACATGTTCTCCAGTATAGACTAGGCCGTCATAAATCTCATCAGCGATTACGAGGCAATTCGGATAGTCCTCCAAAATTCTAAGAATTTCATCGATTTCTGAACAAGATAATATTGCCCCGGTAGGATTGTTTGGATTGATTAGAACCAAAATACGTACATCTTCACTCATCCTTGAACGAATATCATTAATGTCGATCTTCCATCCGTTATTAGGATCTAATCGGTACTCCTCTGTAACTGCTCCAACCAACTGGGGGTATGCCATATATGGAGGATAATGAGGACCCGGCGCAAGAATTCGATCGCCCTCAGTAAGTACTGCTGAAAACAAAACCTGCAAGGCTTCGGTTACTCCATGTGTCACATAGACATCATTTCGAGTGCAATTCCATCCCTTTCGAGATTCATCTTCTGCTATTGCAGCACGAAGGTTTGGTAGACCATAAGAAGGGGAATATCCATTATTTCCTGATTTCAACGCCGATACATAAGCATCAATCATATGTTTCGGCGTACCTAATCCTGGGTAAGCAATTGGATCACCAATATTCAATTTGATTATTTCATGACCTTCATCCTCAAGCTTCGTAGCTGGAACTACAACATCGCGTATTGCATACTCTATCGACATGGCTCTAGATGATGCCGGAATCAGGGTCATGCGACATCCTCCATGGAATGTCCCGCCATTCCTAGAATGTGCTCAAAATTTTCTTTAGGAACAGGTTGGACTGAAAGACGTTGACCTTTTCTCAGAAGAGGCATGTTTTCAAGGGATATCTCATCTCTCATCGATGGGAGATCAACGAGATTTTCGAAGCCGACAACTGGTTCAATATCAACCATGAACCACCTTGGATTATCGGGAGAAGATTTCTCGTCGTAGTAATTACTTGTCGGATCCCATGATGTGAAATCTGGGTATCCTTCTCTTTTGATACGTGCAATACCTGCAATATGCGGTGGTTTACAGTTTGAGTGATAAAACATTACCAAATCTCCAACCTTCATGTCATCCCGCATCATGTTTCGTGCCTGATAATTGCGGACTCCATCCCAATGCGTCCAACCATCTGCAAGTAATTGGGACCAGGGGTATACATCGAGTTCTGACTTCATGAGCCAATAGTTTGCCATGATGTTCGGTTACCACGGCCGTCCTTGAGTTTGATGGAAGTAGATTACCAAGAATCTGAGCCAGTTAATACTGCATCAATTGGTTCTCCATCAGCACCAATAGACCGATTCTTGGATTGATTCAAGTTACTGAGAAGGAGCCGATTAGCCATCGAATCCGATCCGCCATCAAGGCCAGCACCCGATTTCACCATTAATGAATAAATGGCTGGAAGGAGAAGTAAGGCAGACACAGCAGCAGCGATTAGTAGAATCATGATGGTATAAATGAATGGACTGAGGGCAGGAATAGGAATTAGTAAAGCACAGGCAAGACCTGCTATCGTACATGCTGCCGCTTCAGCCAACGACATACCCGTACTCGAGGCAGAAGTAAGAATTGCTTCAATATCACCTCCCAACTCCCTGACACGATTAGCAATATGAATTGAAAAATCTACACCAACACCAACAAGAATTGAACCAATCATTACTGTGACTAGTGAAAGTTCAACATCCATCAGATCCATGACCATCCACTGCATTGCAACTGTAAACACAACAGGTAATGTAGTCAGTAGAGCATATCGTGCACTATTGAATACAAATCCAAGAGTAATCAATGTGAACAATAATGCAAAACCAAGAGAACTCCATTGCGAGCCTACGATCTCCTTGTTCACTGCTATAGTTACGGCTGCAACACCACTGAGCGAGTCAGCAGAAATATCTCCCTTCAATGAACCATCGTTTTGTGTGTACTCATTCACAGCATCAACAGCAACAGCAGTCGATTGAACATCCATGAATGGCATGTCAATGTAAATCATTGACTTTTGGTAATCCGATGAAATAAACAACTCTCTTGTCTCATCAGTTAACGATTCGTAGAAGACATATAAGAGGAAATTTTGAGTCTGACGTCCTCCACTGTCATCTTGAGCATCTAGTGTTTGCAAGGCTTCCCAGAAGGTTGCATCCTCGGTAGCTTCCCGTCCAAAAACAAGACCTGCAGCATCCTTTACAGGATCAGGAGCGGGAGAATCATCAATAATTTCTAGGATTGGATATCCTGATACATTTACCGAAACTGAGATAGATTTCATTAGAAATACGACGCTTACAGCTGTGGTTTGATTAACTAAATTGATACTTCCTTCTAGTTGATCAATTCCTTGCAATTTATCGTATGGATCACCTACACTGGTGTCGAAAGTCGGGTCAGCCGAGATATCTCCAGTAACCCTGACGAATCCGGCTTGACCTGCATCGAATTCTGATGAATATGTCTTCATCTTCGTGACTGATGGCTCATCCTCAGGAGCCATCTCCAACAGTTCGATATTCTCTTCAACATTAGATCGATTTATACCTGCAGAAACAAGCATTAGAATGAAAAAGAAAGAAAGAGCAACTGCTGAGAAATTTACTGGCCCTGAAACTGCAGCCTTGAACATCCGCGGAGGAGGGTGACTGGGTTTCTTTAGATCGAGAAGCATTGTGAGATTAGGAACCATCAGCATCGTCATGATGTAAACTACGACTATTCCTAGGGCGAGCCCCCATCCAACAGTTTGTATTGGAGCCATTGGCGTGAATGTGAGTGAGATGAAACCTATGATTGTCGTTACAGCAGAAAGAAACACTGCTCGACCAGTTGATCGTAGTGCTTCTGCCATCTTCTCTTGGGGTGACCCTTCAGATTCTGCATATCGATTAGTGATATGAAGCCCATATGAAACTCCCAATGCAAGAACAATTGGTCCGACAATAATTACTGTCATCGTCACTTCCCAATCCGTAATCCCAATGATTCCTAATGTCATCCAAACAGAACATAGTGTTGGAAGACCTGAAATTATGACGACCTTGATTCCCTGAATCGGTCGTATTCGTCCTGTTTGTAGAACATCACAATGGAATAGAAAGAGGACAATTGCTACCGTAACAATACCAACTGGAAAAATTTGCCAGAATAGTTTGAACGAGTATTCCGTTACTGCATTAGTAATCGGAACTGGGCCTGTCAATGTCATGCTGAGGTTAGTCTCGTTCCAGCCATTCTCATCACGTAATTCGTCGAGTCTATTCTGGGTATTAGCGATCAGAGCACCAATTGGATAATCATCAATACCGTCACCATCCTTGTCTAGTTCTTGTGATATGAAGACAATAATTACTGCTCGATTCCAATATTTCGCAGTCTCATTTGAATCAATTATTCCATTCCCATCAGTGTCTGTACCTACACCACGTACGAGCTTCTGTTGAGCATTCTCTGGCAGTTCACCAACAATTCGATCAATTGTTGTTTGAGAATCAGGAATAGCATAATTGCCTAGGATATCTTGTTGTTCATCGATTGTCTCGTTGAAGTCCTCGCTGAGTTCCTCGTTTCCTGTTGCAGTAGCTAAACCACTGAAAAACGCCTTACTAACTCGAACCGCGCTACTATTGACTTCTTTGATAACTGTCGATATCGACAGAATAGAGATGACATTGTCCTCAACGCCATTGTCGTTAGGATGAATGTTTAGTGTGCGTTCAACCGCGTCCATCTGCTGAAGGATCTCTGAACTTGTAACATTCTGATCTTCTGATTCCACATAAATGACCATGATGTTAGTTGTCCAATTTCTTTGAATATCAGCCAAATCATCTGTAATCTGACTTCCAGCGGGCAAATATACTTCCAAATCTCCATTTACGTTCAGGGATGATTCAGTGCGGCATGAAGAGCCCCACCAATCATCACGATCCCAACCTTCACGACAATCGTTCATACCTGATTCTGCACCCAAAAGTATAGTCAAGAGAATACATAGTAAGACAGTTGCAAGTGGGAATCGAGTAAGAAGCCCGGTTGCTGAGAGACTCTTCAACTCTCTTTGAAGTCTATTCGGAGTTGTGATTATTGTATCGATTGCTTTAGTTCGATCGAAGCCCTCAAACCGATCTGAAACCTTACGACGGAGAGCATCTATTGGATTACGAGAAGATTCGTGACCTTCGCCGTCCTCAGAGGTCACCTTGTCCACCGTCGTGTATTCGATGAGCATGGTGTTTGAACACATCGCATCGATGTGGCTAATCAAAGTCATTCAATGAGGAATCGTCAAGAACGAAGGCGTTCACCCCAGACCGATATCCATGGCCAAACCACGCCTTCCTGAGAAGAGGTGGTCTGTACAACTTGAAAAGCGAATTCAAGAAGATCATTTCGCACCAGATGCTCCGCCTAGGTATTCATTCAACCCTAAATCAGAACGGGAAATTTTCGTTATTGATACGCCTCCCCCCTACCCAAGTGGTACTTGGCATATTGGTGCTGTGGCACAATATTCTATGATTGATGTAATTGCTCGAAGCCAACGACTTCTAGGTAAGGAGGTCTACTTCCCTTGGGGTGTTGACAGAAATGGAATAAATATTGAATTCACCGTTGAGAAAAATACTGGTCGAAAGATGAAAACCTACGATAGGGCTGAATTCATCGACCTTTGTGAACAGACAATAGAGGAATTCACAGCAGCGATGAGGCGTACAGCTCGTCGTGTTGGCCTATCCTGTGACTTCGATCGTGAATATCTAACAGATGCCCCCGACTACCGAGCCGTTACCCAATCTATCTTTGTAGAATTATTCAAGAAAGGGGAGATTGTTGAAGATCTTAGGCCCAACATTTACGATCCAGTCGAGGGGACTACAATCGCTGATGCCGAAGTAGAGCGATTATCACGTAAAACCAGACTTGTTGACGTTCGCTGGACCTCTGAAGACGGACAAGATGTAATTATCTCTACAACTAGACCTGAACTAATCTGTGCTTGTGGAATAGTAGTCGTGCATCCTGATGATTCGAGATATAGCAATTTAGTGGGCAGAAAACTTACACTCCCAGTCGAGACCAAAGGGAGATCAACAACTGTTGTTGTTCAAACTCATCCTTCCGTAAAATCTGAATTCGGTTCAGGTGTTTTGATGGTCTGCTCATTTGGTGACCAAAACGACGTTTCCGTATTCAGAGAACTCGGATTAGACCCCTTCGTTGCTATTGACCTTGAAGGAAGAATGACTGATCTGGCAGGTCCATACACCGGAATGAAGGTCAACGAAGCAAGAGATGCAGTAATCTCTGATCTTGAAACTGCAGGAAGAATTCATTCTATCGTTGTGAAGGAACAAGAAGTCCCTGTATCAGAAAGAGGCAAGAATCCAGTTGAAATTATTCTATTGAAAGAATGGTACGTACGTCAGACACACATGCTTGATCGTGTCAAGCAACTCTCTGATGAGATTTTTTTCCATCCCCCTCGTAACAAACAATTTCTCTTGGATTGGATGCAGAATATTACGATAGATTGGCCCATCTCACGACGAAGATGGTACCATACTGAAATTCCAGTGTGGTATGATCAATCAGGTAATCGAGTGATAGTCCCTCCTACTGGAAATTATGTACAACCTTGGCGTGAAAACCCGCCTGCCGGTAGCGAAGTACTAGACAGAGATACAAGAGAGTTAATTGGGACTTACGATGAACTGAAAGAAGAATTAGGCCCACTAACAGGTGAAGAGAAAGTATTCGATACTTGGATGGATAGCTCTAATTCTAATCTCTTCGTTTCTGGATACATCAACAATCCTGAACTCTTTGAGAGAGCTTTTCCTACAGGCCTCAGACCTCAAGGTAAGGAAATCGTACGCACATGGCTCTACTATACCCTGTTGAAGTCGGCACTAGTTCTCGATCGTCCTGGCTTCCAACATGTTTGGATTGATGGTCTAGGGATGGATCCGTGGGGACGTAAGATGTCAAAGTCCCTCGGTAACGGTATTGATGCCGACTCAGTCATAGAATGTGGAGCAGACCCAAGCAAAACAGGTTCTTGGAAAGTTAAGGGCCCAGATGGAAAGCAAATCGCGTTAAAGGCTAACAAAATAGGTTCAGAATGCTTCCGTCTATGGAAAGCATGTGAAGCTCAAGTCGGTGATGACTTCCAGATTAATCCAGAGGAAATCGAAGCAAAATACTTCGGCGTACTAACGAAAATGTTCAACGTTGCTCGATTTGCATCACAGTTTGATGTTCCAGAGGATTTGGAAACTGTCCCCGATAATCTTCTCATAGAAGATCGTTGGATTATTGATGAATTCAATGAAATGGTAGTGAACGTGAATACAGCATGGCAAAAAATCGATATCTATACCGCTGGCCAGGCCATCAAAAACTTCAGTACTGGAGTATTTCCTAGCCACTGGCTAGAGATGGTGAAGGGACGCTTGTATGATGGTGACAAAGTCGCAGCATGGACTATTCATCGTATTGTGAGAGATATTCTGGCAATGTTCAGTCCTATCTGTCCACTATTCAGCCACCACATCTCAACCACACTTTACCAATCATCTGCTGTTGACATACGCAATCATCCAAAATCCATTGTAATTTCAATTGATGGGATCAATACAGATACTACTGACCAAATTGTTGAATTCAATTCAATGGTATGGAAAGAGAAGAAGGATGCTGGATCAAGTCTTGCAGAACCTATTTCTGGAATTGATGTGCCAGAGTGCTTGATTCGCTTTACTGATGTGTTAACCGCAATGCACAAACTCAATTTTTGAGAAAAATAATTTCACAATTCTAAGATCACTTGATTACTGATCTGTTAATAAGCGATTTGGGAGTATCCCCATTGAAGAAATCAATGAGTAAATTGGCCATCTCAAATCCAATACGGGCCTGCGCTTCAAACGTTGCAGCACCAATATGCGGCGTACCGTGAAAATTAGGGTGTTGAAGTAGAAGATGAGTTGTTTGTGGTTCACTTTCAAAAACATCCAGTGCGCATGATCTTAAAGTTCCATTTACTAGTGCTTCTAGAACGTGATCTTCATTGACGATTCCACCACGAGCGCAGGATACTAGATGATTTCCACATTCTATTCCATCCGCTCCAATGCTAGGCATCAGTGATAATGTATGTGAATTTACCAAGTGGTGGGTCTCTTCGGTCAGATTACAATGAACTGCAATATGTGTGCAATTTCTGAACACATCCTCGACATCTTCATGCAACACACATTGTTGCTCCAAAGCTATCTCAATAGGCAAATACGGGTCATAAGCATGCAAATTCATTCCCAATGATTTAGCAACATGCCCTACTCCTTGTGCAATTCTGCCAAAACCAATGAAACCTATGTTTTTACCAAAAAGTTCAGACCCCTTGAGTGATTTTTTTGTCCATTCGCCACTACGTAGATCCCTATCAGCTGTTGGGATATATCGCGCAGATGCTAGAAGATGTCCGATCGTTAATTCTACTACCGATTGAGTAGAGGAGCTCGGCGTATTACACACCAAAATACCAGCTGACGTTGCTGCATCTACGTCAATATTGTCAATCCCCACACCTGCTCTACCTATCAGACGTAGGGAAGGTGTAGATGCAATCGCATCGGCCGTCATTTTAGTCGCTGAACGAATAACAACTGCATCGAACCCATCAACTAATTCCTCTTGTGATCGAAGTAGATGTACTTCATGGCCAGCCTCCCTCAACATCAAAACCGCATCTTCAGCCATGCCATCAGTCACAGCAATCTTTGCCATATTGACTGAATTCAACCGTCACCTCATAATCCTGTCACTAATACTTCAACTTGTATTCAAAGAATTGATGAACGAGGCATGCATGGACCCACTTATGACCTTCGAACTACCCGCCCTTGGTTACGACTATAATGCACTAGAACCTCATTTGGATGCTCTAACTATGGAGATTCATCATTCAAAGCATCATCAAGGATATACGAACAAACTCAATGCTGCAATAGCAGGTACGGAAATGGAAGGGATGTCTATTGAGGATTTACTCGCATCACACACTAATAATGCAGCTGTTCGAAACAACGGTGGAGGATTCTACAACCACACACTATTCTGGTCCGTCATGAGTCCTAATGGAGGAGGATCACCCACTGGGGATCTTGCAGAAGCTATCGATGCTTCATTTGGAGACTTCAATTCGTTTCAACAAGCCTTTGCTCAGGCTGCAATGAGTCGTTTTGGAAGCGGCTGGGCATGGCTATGTCAGACCGATTCTGGTCTTGAAATCTGTAGCACTCCAAATCAAGACAACCCATTGATGACTGGAATTGGGTGTGGAGGTACGCCACTTCTAGGGATTGACGTCTGGGAACACGCATACTACAAGAAATTCGGACCTGGTCGGGGCGATTATATTGCCGCATGGTGGAACGTTGTCGACTGGGATGCTGTAGCATCTAGGATGAACTGAACACTCTTTGTTCAACGGACATCTCTAAACGTGGCTTGAACCGACAAGAACCATGGCCGAACTCAGTGGAACACTCTGGGGTATCGGACTCCTTCTACTCCCAGTGCTCCTTGCTGTCCCCGTTCGCTGGCTATTTCGTTCTTGGTTGGGTAATAAGGCAAAACACACACGCTACAGGGAAGCAGTACGACGTGTGTTGAATTCAGGAAGCACACTTTCAAAATTTAGATCAGCATTAGATGAAGAAGCACGACATCTCCACATCTCTGAGGATAGACAATCTAGAATTGAAACAGCGATGCTCACCCCATTGAGTATTGTCCATTTCATTTTCATTCCTGGTGTAACACTTTCTCCATTAATCACATTGATTGCAGCGCCTGTGTATCTTCTCACTTGGCCTCTACTCACGTTGTGCGAACGTATCTTAATCAGATTTGGTTTCCTTCTGCGTATACTGAAATTGGTGATGTCTGCAACTGATTGGAATGTTATTGGAATAAGACAACCGGGACATGGTAGCACGAGAATAGACCCTGTTCTAGTGTCTATTCATAGATTACCTACACCTGTACTTCTAGGCTTATTTGCATACCTTATTTCCTTATATCTCCCTCTTTCCTTCACAGGAACTATCGTTTGTTCAATCATTTTGTATGTCATACTTGGTTCTTTCACAACTGTCCTAACAGCAGCTGTTACTGGTCCACTCGTTTTCTCAGCGACTGCAGAACGGAGATTGATACCACTCTCCACATTCGTGAATGAAAAAATCCAACCTATTGTTGGAGTTGGTTTACTAGCTTTGACTTTCCGCCAGATGCTTATGGTAATTCGAAACCCAGAATTAACACCATTCGATAGTTCAGTTCAATTCTCACTCTCTGTTCTAGCCGTCCTTTACAGTGCATCACTGGTAGGATTAGCCATCGAATTCGGATATAATAGACGTCGCGGTGAATTCATCAGCCAATCATTCCAGAATCAGGTTGCTGAAGATATTGATGCAGAATTGTATGCTTATGTTCGGAAAAGTGGAAATTTATCCTTACAGACAATTGGCCGCCTCAATCAACGAGATCTATCAGAGAATGAATTGACCTTTGAAGAGATTGCAACTGCCCCATCTGCAATGAATACCGATGCAAAAAGGCCTGAAATTCCAGATCTCTGATTAATCATCTGCTTTTAGCGCACCAACGCTGACAAGATCGGCCTCAAGGGCAGCACCCTCTGCTTCAAGATCAATCGAGTCAATCAATTGTACACCTAAATCAGTATCTCGACGGCGAACAGTCCAAAATGCAACCACGCCCAATAACACTACAACAGCAAGAATACGTAACAACAAACCTGAGAACTCGGAGGAACTTATTTCCTCAAGTGAATCATCAAGTTCGAGGACTCTTCCCTCATCGTAAACAGGGCGAATCATACGTAAATTTCCATCATGATTCTGGTCATAAGATTCAGATGGTGGTCCAGGATCTAAATCTGTATATCCATCTAAGCGCTGTACAACCTCAACAATGACGGGACTAGATACATCCAGAGTTAGAGAACAGGATACAGTGTATGAGAACAGAGGTTCGTAGAATTCATCGTCTATTGATGTAATAGGTAACAACGTAACTCCATTGCCAATTACATCAAACTCAGCATACGTATTCCATTGAGATTCGTCAATTTCAACCTCATACCGAACTATGTCACCATTACGGTCACCTTGACCTGCGTCATTCTCTCCAGTCTCTCCAACATCAATTGTAAGAGAATGTTGTCCAAACTCTCCATGCTCGAGATTCCTCTGGACTACTGCGAATGTCACATCCATCATTAGTGTACCATTTGGGATGTAGACATAGTGACGATCGTCTGTAGCGTAGGTTCCGAAAGTGCTTGTCGGTCCATTGTTAAAATGGCTCCATTCTCCTTTCCAATCATGTGAAAGACGATCAGTTGACAACTCGATTATTGTGTCTTGCATGATATTCTCATACTGGTCATAAGCATCCCATACAGTTGGACGCATATCATCGACAAAACCGTCACCATCTGTATCTCGCATCAATTGTAACGTACGTGCTAATGCAAGTGCATGATCGACATTAACAAGTCCATGACCTACACGCCAATCGTGACATTGCCCAGTTAGGGAAACGTAACATGATTCATTCTGAGGAATGTCATCACATGAATCCTCATCATTTCCTTCTTCACAACTGTTTGGAAGATACTTTGAGGTCAACTCTAGAATTAGTTCAACTTCATGGACTCGAGTCTCATTTGCAGTTAACCAATCCTCCATCTGAAGTCCTTGGGCATCAGACCCAGTAACGAGGCTGATGCCTTCATCGTGATCGTCCCTATGATAGTCAGCAACACCGAGAGAGGGAGCAGCATCAATCAACATAGTCGCAATCCCTCCAATATGGGGCGTTGCCATACTTGTTCCACTAATTGACATGAAGTAGAGATCACCTTGGGTTCTTGTCGAGGCATCAATTGCAGTTCTTCGAGGGGCAGTTGCCCAAATATCTCGACCTGGAGCCCCGAGATCAGGCCAAGTATGTTGCTGACTCATCCAACCACGGCTGCTGAATGAAGTGACTGCAGTTCCATCATGTGTTAATGCAGCAATCGAAATCGCAGAGGGGGTATTAGCGTAAACATTTGTTCTAAGATCGCTATCATCCTCTGCACCAGAACCACCGCTGTTACTGGCCGCAAAGATGACTGCAACGCCGTTCTCAAAGGTCAAGGCATCAGTAATGGTGGCTATTGCACCCTGAGGATTATAATCACCATCTGTTCCCCATGAGTTAGAAACTACTCGAATGTTATTCGGGTTGTTTCCAGGACGACTATGCTCGTAGACCCATTCTAGGCCCTGTTCTGCAGCGAAGATCGATACACCATCTCCAGTACCCAATGCCACTAATTGAGCACCTTTAGCAGTACCAAGCCTACGCCCACCTGAGGCGTCCCCGTTACCGGCTATTGTACCACCTACATGAGTACCGTGGCCTGAAGATGTGTCCGAATTTTTCGTTTCCGTCCATCCAATTCCATCATATTTCGCGGAGTAAATCACCTTATCACCAGTCCAAGGACCGGCATAATCGAAGTCTGGGTGCTCTGCATCAACTCCAGTATCTAGGTCCACAGCTGTAGTACCATCACCGTCCCACTCTGCAAATGCACCTGTATCGGTGAGTTTCAGTGAACCATCACGTTGAATGATTGCGCGGCTCCATGCGGCTGTGGAGTTAGTCACATGAACTGTTTCATGCATCAGGATAGGTTCAGGTGTCATAATTGGTTCATCGAGGTAAAAGGTCTGTAATGGACGATCGAGTTCTAGAAATCTAATTGCAGGATGATTACTAAGATGTGCAATCTGTTTGAAATTGACTTGTGCAAGACCACCATTTAGTAAATCGGATTCAACCACAAAATACACTTCATGTGCGATGAGAAATGCTCGGATATCATGTCCAATACTATTGGAGAACTGGATGATGACTGGATACGAATCATCATTGTTCTCAACAGCCTCAATGAGGGCTGAATCGATTACTGATTCATTCAATGGTGGCGTCATTGTAGCGCCAACTAGACCAGACTGTGGTAGACTGATGAACAACATCACAAGGAGGACAGACAACCTGACTCGCGCCCCATCCATGACATTGCCTAAACGGCGCTGTTCTAAGGTATTGCGCGTGATTAGTCAATTTGATTTGAATTCCAAGTATTACGTATCTTCAATACCACAGATGCGTGCACATCCTGTTTGAGATGAAGGACAGAACCTATGCGAGCCATTTCTGGGTGAATTAGAGAAACACTCCACCATGAACCAGATTTCTCAACTGATGACATCACAATAATTCGCCCCCCGCCTTGCAAAGAATGACGTCCGCAAGGGATTTCAGAATCTGATTCAAGTGTTACAGATGTTCGTGCTAAAGCTTCTCTTGCATCCATTCTTGCAATAATCTCTTGTCCGATGTAGCAACCCTTGGTGAACGAAATATCACTCTCTAAAGCAACTTCAAGAGGAATGGGGCGATACTGCTGTAATCCAGATGGAGTCAAATGGCCTCGCTTTATCCTGTACAAATTCTCATCGTTTAAATTCCTCAGATTGTATCCTTGTTCAATGAGATTATTGCTCAATATTTCGATATCTTGTGAAGGGCCCAGATAGATCATTTCCATGGTTCCAACTGTTCGTACTATGGTCCAATAAACGGAACCATGTTGTTCAACGCGGTTTAGAACCGGTTCTTGTTCAACGCCTTTGTATAGAGCCGAGAATCCATCATCAAGAGCGATTACGTCTACTTTCTGTTTCCAAGATTTAGAGCGAACCAAAAGTTCCCTAGTTGAAACAGCATGCCCTTCCAAGTGTAGTAATGCAATCTGATCACCAAGATTCAACACCACTAGTCGATCTTCGATTCGACCATTTACATTAAGGATGCAACAGGTTTGACTTTCACCTTCAGATAAATTCTCCAAATCTTGTGTAGAAACTGAATGCAGAAGAGCGAGGGAATCATCTCCGATTAATACAGAGATATCACCCGTACGAACATGATGGGAATTCATGAAGCTCAACTGAACGACTGACCACAGCCGCAAGACTTGTCCGCATTAGGATTCTCGATTTGGAAACCTCCACCGAGAAGAGTATCGCGGTAATCAATACGGATACCATTGAGTAGTGTACTATCCTTGTTATGAATGAGTAATGTAATGTCACCAAACTGAAAACTTTGGAACGCAGAGGTATCATCTGGACGTTCGATGATTTGCATATCATACATATGACCTGAACATCCCCCTGCCTCAACAGAGACAATTAACACATGAGTTTCTACATCCGAACCCATTGCACCAATCATTGCCTCCATGGCACGATCAGTTGCATCTAGATTAGCATCAACAACTTCAACCTGAACAGCCATTGGAAGAGAGAATCCATCACTATTGATTAGACCCATGGGGCAACACAGAAGGTCGCTGTATATCAATCTCGACAATTTTGCATCAATATCCGCTGCATTGATGGACATCAAGGAAAATAGCCATTCATGGAGGACCGTATGGATCGTATGGGCTTCAGATACCAAGGACTCAACAGGACTCCTGTTAGCGACTCTGTAGCAAATGAAGCACCACTGAAGACTTCGTGCGACAGTGCTGACGGCCGACTCTATGGTACCTTAATGCGAACACCTGGTGAAGACAAAGCCCTGATTATCGGATTGATGACGGGCGAGGGGGATCTTCGCCAAGATGATCCATTACCTAGAATTCAGACTGAAGATGGAAATGTGCATGTTATCTGGGAGGGTGTACCTTCCCATAGATCATTAGACTCAACATCATCTTGTGGGATGTGTGGACGCGAAGAAGTACGAGTTAATCCAATTGATGGATGTGGTTCTATGCCTAATATCAATGTAGATGACAAAGTAATTCATTCAATTACTCTCAAAGAACCTAAAGATGGTACACTCTACAATGCTACGGGTTCTGCACATTCAGCAACCTCATACGCAATGAACGGTGAAGAAATTCAATCCATGGAAGATGTCGGACGCCACAATGCTTTGGACAAACTCGTAGGAATACATCGTATCAATTCTGAATGGCCTATGAGTCAACATATTGTCAGTTTATCTGGACGTGTATCGTTTGAAATGGTCGAAAAAGCAGTTCGTTCTAATATTCCTATTCTAATGAGTGTTGGAGGAGCAACTAGCGCAGCAATCGATCTCGCTGCGTTCCATCAACTCACATTGATTGTCTTCGCTCGGGAAGGTCGCTTTACTGTCATGACTGGCGCTCATCGAATAGTGCAAGACGAATCCGTCAAGTAATGGAAGCCATCCACCCCTGTCATGCCTCGTGGCAAAGTGAGTGCCACAACACCAATTGAGAATGAATCTCTCCGGATTGTTCGGCCATCCAAACTAGCTGCTGGATTAAAGGGAGTAACTCAATCATTTCGCCACACTTTGGCACAGTCTGGTATCAAAGGAACTATCCAGACTATGAGAACAGTAAATCGATTTGATGGGTTTGACTGTCCAGGTTGTGCATGGCCAGATCCAGACAATCATCGAAGCGGATTTGAATTCTGTGAAAATGGAGCAAAGGCCTTTGCTGCTGAAGCAACTTCACAGAGAATTTCAACTGATTTTTTCTCTACACATTCTGTATCCTCTCTCTCTGAAAAAGGGGATATGTGGATGGACAAACAAGGACGGCTGACACAACCGATGTATCTCGCTAAGAATGAGGAACACTATCAACAAATTACATGGGATGCCGCTTATTCTCTAATTGCTGATAGAATTGAGGCAACAAATCCAGGACGTGTTGCTCTATACACATCTGGCCGTGCCTCAAATGAAGCCGCATTCCTTTGGGGGACTCTTGCACGACAAATCGGAACAAACAATCTTCCAGATTGCTCCAACATGTGTCACGAAAGCAGTGGAGTTGCTCTGAACACCTCTATCGGAATCGGCAAGGGTACTGTCAAACTCGAAGATTTCGATTATACTGATTTAGTTCTAGTTGTCGGACAAAATCCAGGAACGAATCATCCTCGTATGCTTTCAGCGCTAGCCAGATGTAAACGTAAAGGTGGATCCGTAATCAGCATTAATCCTCTCGAAGAAACTGGAATGAAACGGTTCAAGCATCCACAAGAGATGCTTCGTATGCTTGGCACTGGCACTACAATTGCAGATGACCATGTACCCGTACGCATCAATGGTGATTCTGCTCTATTCAAGGGAATTGCTAAACACTTAGTTGAGAACGATGCTATCGATACTGCATTTATCGAGAAACATACTATTGGAATTAATGAATTAAGGTCCCATCTTATTGATGTCCAATGGAAAGACATTGAACGTATTTCAGGACTCTCGGAATATAGGATTCGTGAGATTGCTACAATTATTTCTCGATCAAAGAGGATGATTATTTGTTGGGCCATGGGAATTACACAACATCGAAACTCGGTCGCTACAATTCATGACATCGTCAATGTGCTCTTACTTGGCGGACACTTTGGTAGAAAGGGGGCTGGGGCCTGTCCTGTTCGTGGCCATAGCAACGTTCAAGGTGATCGAACGGTCGGTATCAACCATCATCCCTCTGAGAGCTTTCTCTCAGCACTTGATGCTGCTACAGGAATCAAATCACCTCGCGAAAGTGGTGTTGATAGTGTACAATTGATTCAAAATTCAATAGAAGGTAATTGCGATGTACTTCTCTGTCTTGGTGGCAACCTATTGTCGGCAATGTCCGATACAGAAGTCACTGCCAAAGCTCTCAATAATATTGGATTGACTGTCCAAATTTCAACAAAATTAAATCGAAGTCACATCGTTACAGGGAGTGAGGCGTTGATTCTACCCTGTCTAGGAAGAACTGAACAAGATATTGGAGTCACAGGAAATCGTTTTGTTTCCGTAGAGAACAGTATGGGTGTTGTACATAGTAGTCGAGGAACAATGAAACCTGCTTCAGAACAACTGATGAGTGAACCCGATATTGTCGCACAGATCGGAAATGCACTTTTCGGGACATCACCTATTCAATGGATTCATCTTTCAGAAGATTATGACAGGATTAGATCACTGATAGAATCTGTAGTCCCTGGTTTTGATGAATACAACACAAGAGTACGAAAAGAGGGGGGTTTCTACTTACCTAATGGTCCTCGCGATGGTCCAGTATGGAATACTCCAAGTGGAAAAGCTGTAATGCATTGCAACACTCTAGATTCCTTCGAAGTAATGGACGGTTATACGATGATGACCATCAGGAGTCATGATCAGTACAATACCACAATCTATGGTATGGATGACCGATACAGAGGAGTCAAGAATGCTCGGCGAATTGTTTTCATGAATCCAGATGATATGGTTAATGACGGAATTAAACCTCAACAAGAAGTCAACCTAATTTCAATTCATAACGGAATTGAACGAAGAGCTGAACGATGGAAGGTCGTTCCATATTCGATTCCAAGAGGAAATATTGCAACATACTTCCCAGAGGCAAATGTACTAATTCCATTAGAATCGGTTGCAATCGGAAGTAATACACCTACCTCAAAATCAGTCCACGTTAGGATTGAAACCTAACGCGCCATCTTTCTTTTCTGGATTTTCAGAAGCTCATTACAACGTCGAATCTGTTCTTTACACATCTTCTTCTGTTCCCCATCTAATCCACGAGGCATAGCCTGCTTGAAACACTTCACAGCATCATCATAGAGTTCGACATTTGCATATGCTGTACCCATATTGTAGAGGGTTGCACCTGTGACCTTCTCCTTGTTAATCCGCATTGCCTCAAAGTATGCCTTGATAGCTTCAGGATACTCTTCAAGATAGTAAAATGCATGACCTCGACCATTAATTATCCGAATAACCAAATCCTCATCTTCAGCAGAACCAGGAAGAGCCTTATCGAAACAAGAGAGAGCCTCCTTGTACTTCTTGTCTTCCATCAAGAATAATGCCTTGTTATACCACTCAATGGCCCCCGCCATAGTCATCGCTGACTGACCTGAGTTACCATCCGTTTTAGCTGCCGCATCAGAGGCGACCTTCGTAAGATCTATATTTTCTTGAGGTTCTACATCCACAACGTTATCAGGCTGGATAATTGGTGTAGGGGAGGTCAACAAAATATCAGCGGTACTCTCTTCAGAAGCGGGAGATGTTTGCACTTCAATTACAGGCTCCGATTCAATTACGACCTCCTGATGAATTACTGTTTCTTGCTCCTCATCAAGAGATTCGTCTGTAAGTGTAGACCAAGGATCATCATCATCTGATTCAGTTGTGATTAATGACTCAGGTTCCGAAGTAAAGAGCGGAGATGTATCTTCAATAATAACTGAGGAGGCAACTACCTCATCGGAAGTATCACCATCAATCTTCACAGCTTTGTCTCGACATTGTTGTGCACGATCAGTCTCACCCGCAGATTCGAGTACTTTAGCCATCAAAAGCCAACCCTTAGATTCAGTAGGATTAGACTCAAGAATCACCTTAGAAATACGGATTGCCTCAGTGTGTTCACCGGTCAATGAAAGTGCTCGTGCCTTCATTTCAGACTCTTCAGAACCTAACAAATCGACTGCCTTCCTTGCAAGGTCAGGACCCTCAGGAATCATAATTGGAAGTTCAGGATGAGTTTCAATCATGAGATTCTCCCCCTCTCCAATCTCTACAAGAATAGAGGCAAGTTCAGATGCGCCTTCACCAAGATCTTCAAGCGTTGAAAGATGAATCCATAGTGGGATTAAACGTACTCTATCTTCTGTTTCTCTGTAATATTCAACTAGTGAACGTGCGGAAGGAACATGATCTGAATCTACCATTTGAGCAGCAGTAAAACAGGTAGCGCCAGCATCTTTATGGCCATTTCTCAAGTGTAATCTTCCAAGATTATACCATCCTGGAGCGTCAGCATTATCGAGATTCAGGCCATCAGTAAATGAGGAAATTGCTTCCTCGATACGATTCTCTAATGCATAGGCAGCACCGAGAATTTTGTATGGTCGTGCGTGACCTGAATTCCTCTCTAAATAAGCACCTTCAATCATATCAATGACTTCAGCGCTATTACCAGAACGTAGCATAGCAGCTGCTCCATTCATCTTCTCGTTGATTTCATCATCAGAATCTGGAGCGTGAGTAATAGGTTCTGGCTGTGAAATTGGATCTGGCACCACTAATGTTTCAGTAACCTCTCCGTATTCCTGGATTTTGACTTCTTCCACGATAGGCTCGGAGCGAGGAGGGGCCGTGGCTGTGCCGATGACCAATCCAGTCTTCCTAACAGGTTGAGGCGTTTCGTCGGGAGAAACTTCCACATCCTCCGTTAATTGTGAAGAGGCATCAGGGATAGGAGCTAACTCTTGACTAAATGAAGAAGCAATTCTAGTAAGTGCAGGGTGCCCTGGGAAGTGTACCAACGCTTTCTTTGCATGATCTGCTGCACCAGGGTCTCCCAATGCATCTAGAATTACAGCAAGATTAGCCATTGCAGGAATGTGATCCGGGTCGTGAACAAGTGCCACATTGAATGACTTAATTGATTCATCAGCTAAGCCCATTTGTTCTTGAACAACACCTAGATTATACCAACATAGAGCATTTGTAGGATCAAGAGCAATTGCCTGGTTGAATCTAGCTGCAGCCTCAGAAGGCCTCTTTGCTCCCGCAAGTGCTTCACCTTCCTGAATAATACGCATGACCTCACTCATGGATTCGTCTTCTGACTCTATTGGCTCCGCGACTTCAGGTTCTTGAGACAACGTTTCTTCAACTACTAATGATGTTGATTCACCTATGGGGATACTCCCATCTGGTTGAGCCGATTTCTCATCATCCTTTCGTAATTTAGGGATGTTTATCTCTCCAATTTTCGTCGAGGCTCGTTCTATTCCCGATCCTAAACTATCCATAGCCTTTCGACCAGCGTCTTGAGCTCGATCTGCAGCCGTGCCTAGAACACTAGTGGTAGTAGTGACTACTTCTCGTGCAACCTCCTTTACACGCTCTCTTCGAGTTGGAGCAATGCCATACAGTGCACCGTTACAGGATGGGCATTGGGGTTCCTCACCTGAAAGGTCCGACTCACAGTGCGGACATACTTCATGGCCGTGCGACACCATACCGAACAAACTACGGTTATTCGATTTGGCAATAAGTATTCGCTGTTATTGACCGGAATGAACATCACTCAGTTAGTGCTGCGAGGTTCATGGCGAAATTCCTGATGATAACTGCAACCACTGGAACAAATCTCGAATTAGCAGAGAGATTTGCGACTGTAGCGAGAGAAAAAGGACATGATGCAACAGTTGTTGATTTGGTTGAAGTGGATTTACCTATGTTCACTGTAGCACGTTCATCTGACCCCGAAAAAACTGTGGATGTTTCTGACCTTACACAACAAATGATTGATGCAGATGCATGGATTGTGGTTGCTCCAGAGTATAATGGTTCGATGCCCCCCACTCTAAACAACGCTATTGCTTGGTTATCTGGGGACTGGCATAATTTTCGAAAAATGTGTACCGGTAAACCAGTGGGCTTAGCAACCCACAGTGGCGGTGGTGGAGCACATGTAATCATGGCCATGAGGCATATGTTCTCATTCATAGGAGCAGATGTCATGGGTAGATCATTGACCTCTGGAAGGAACAAAGAGGCAAATCCAGAGACAATTGAGGCAATGATTGACAATCTCGCATAGATTCTCAATTCGTTTCTCTTTAAGTTGATGCGATTCTCTTGAGATGCTCAATTGCCTGTTGAGCAGCACTCCTAACGTTCTCATCAGAATCATCAAACATACTGACAATGAGAGATACTACTCTGCCATCCTCTATTTGACTCAATGCATCAATCGTATGTATCTTGACACCACTCGAACCTGTATCTAACAAAGGACGGGAAATTCGAAGTAATGTCTCTGCATCATCTAATTTCCTAAGTTGTCGCGATGCTTCAAGCGCAACATTAGCATCAGTATCTCTAACTAAGCGAATTATCACAGGTATCGCGTAACGAATTGGAGCAGAATCTATCGCTACTATGACACTAGCACGGACTGCAGAATCAGGGTCATTAGCAGTTCGAACAATCCGTTTCCATGCTTCATCCTCATCTACAATTTTCAACCATTGGATAGCAGCAAGACGTAACGCTGTAGAATCAGAAGAAAGGAGACGATCTGTCAATGTAAGAGGACCTATGCGAACTAGTGTTGCTAAAATCTCAGAACGAAGATCTGATTCATTCAGAAGAGGCCATATTCGCATTGCATCTTCTGAACTACCAGTCAATGCGAGAGCACGAATCCGATTCTTCCGCTCCTCATCTGTGGAATCATCAAGAATAGATCTCACAAGAGGGATGTTGACCCGACGACCAATCCTTGCTGCGGTCTCTGGATCCCGTCCTGCTGCCAATACTCCTTCTCGAATTGTTCTATGGATACTCAGTAGACGAAGGATAGATTGTATGAGCAAGACATCAATTAGTATTAACAGAGCCAAAACGATATGACGCCCCATCCAGGCATCGGGTTCAATTCGACTCCATTTCACTTCGTATACCTCTGCCCAATCTAAAAGACTCCTTGATAGCAAATCGATTCCAAATAACCACCAGTCCATTCCAGTTGCATCTTCTGGTACTGAATATATGTTGAACACGTCATTTAATCTCCAAAGAAGAAGAGGGACAATTACAATCAGATGCATACTAACTATGAGAACATTCAGACGAAGGTCAGGATGTTGATCAGGATCATCATCTATTATTCGCTGAGCTATTTCTCTACGAAGTTTCTCATTTTCCGACCAGACCCGATGTATACTAAGAACATAGAATGCTGCAATTAGAATTGACATGAGACCGAAAGGGCTCAAAGGGCCACTAAGATACCATGCGGCAAAGATTGTGGTAACTAGGATTGATTCCATGAAAAACAACCGAATTACTGGTTCCCTAATTGACGAACCACCATTTCGTCCGATTGATCGTAAAACTCGATCAAACCATCGAATGACATCCATCAAATTGTATCCGACAACAACGGTTCATGAATGGACACGAATGATTTCACCCCTAAACTTCGATTCATTGAATTGAAAAGATGTACACGGGGGTCTATGCTGCCGGCGATGTGGTGGGTACTATTTTCACTCTGCAGTATCCTTGGTGTTGTGACCTGGTATCTCAGAAACTTCACTGAAAGACGAGAACTAACTCGTCTTTGTGGAATTCTCGGTGCAATACTCATGCTTGCTCTAGTACAATGGACATACTCAGCGGAGTTGCTTGAATGACTAATCAAGACATTAATTGGGCAAACATTCACCCATATCGGGCTGATTTACCTTGGGGTTACGATTCTCGACGTGCAGATCCATCTACAAATGAACGACAAGCGGTTATTTTCATCCGCAAGAATTTCAGTAGGATTGAACGTATTGTTCGTCGATTTTTAGGCGGAGCAGATTATCTTCAACGTCCGATGGATGTAATCATGACTACACTTTGGGAACTATGTGATGGAGAAACTCCATTCGCAGAGATTTGTAATATTCTCGACCATCAATTCAAGGAGGATATTGCACCCGTTGGAGAGAGGTCAATAGCTGCATTAACCGAACTCTCTAGGCTAGGACTCCTTACCTTGCACCTTGGTCAAGTTCAAGACGCTGAGCCACGAAATCCTAATGCGGTTAAGGACGAGGACTATCATTGGCTTGTCATTTCTTTGGAAGAAGAATGACAGGTCCAACAAGAAGGAGTATTCATCGCACATTGAGGATGTCTAGCGCCTCCACAACTAATGCAACTGACCCAAGGCGATCCTGGATGAAATCCATACCCACAATCAGCACAAACTGTTGGTGTAAATGTTTCAACTTCCGTAGCGACTGCTGGCGGTCCAACAACTTGATCCGTACTTGACTCGACATAACTTTGCATTGGCGGTCCTGCCATCATGGGTTGAGTTGTTTCATGCTGTATCCCCGACTCATTTTGAACGTCTAAAGTCTCATCATATGAGTCGATTGGATCAACATCATCCTCCACCCGTCTTCGCATCAACATCACTGTAACTACGGCGCCAACAATCAACAAAACAACAACGAAACCTACCGATCCAACAACTAGTGAAGTAGAAAATCCTTCTTCAGATTCAATTTGTTCCTGACGAATCGTAATCACTGCAGTAGCCAACTCAGTACCATCATCTGCAACAATTGTTAGGCTGACTATTCCATTCTCAAATTCTGGAGTCGCAGTTACTTCACAAGTAATTGGGATAGTGATTGTTGCAACTGGTGATTCGAGAAGGAAAACTCGGAGACGCTGATTCTCCTCTTGGTGAGAACAGTCGTATTCTAAGCCATCTACTTCTCCAAGAAGCACATCTACCTCCAATGATTCAGTTGACATAGAAGTCAGATTAAACGTGAATTCAGCTTGTCCATTTGTTGGGAGTAAGAACTCTGAATCTGAAATACCAGTTAATCCAACAACTCTGAAACGATCTACTGTGAAAGTGAATGAATCCTCTTCAACTCCTGTTGCTGTTCGAACATATCGCGTAACCGTCACTTCGGTTCCGAGAGCTATGTTATCTCCAATATTCACTAGAGCATCAATTCTCTTCGACGAACCGGGTTGAATTATGACATTCTGATAGGTGTTAACTGGTAGATTGCCCTCTAACGTCAGGAGAGTAAGAGAGACATCTGGTGAAACAGGTGAAAGCGACACTTTGATCTCTAATGTATCGTCTACTGCATTCCCTGTATTTTCAATAGAAAAACCCGAGGCAATGTTGCCCCCAATGATTCCACTTGAATCAACATCATCCCAGTCACTCACAATATTCGACAATGCGACATCCACGTAACCAGACCTTGTTACACTTGCTGGGTTCGTTAATGATGAAACCGAACTATCCGCTGTAAAAGTCAGCCAAACTTCCATGCCTGGTGTCATTGAAGAACTTGCCACAACAAGAACTGTTACATTGGCTGAATCACCCTCATAGCCGTTCAAATCCAATTCAAAGGTGGAATCAATAGGCTCCCCTTCGACGAGGATAGATGATTGCCAACCATCTGGAATTCCATCGACATTTATGATGACTTCATCTACGCCATTACCGAGGTTTGTAACCACAAGATCAATCGGAACCGGAACTCCGGGCTGGAAAACTACGTATCCATCATCAACTGAATCTATACTAATTTGATGAATTTGCCCGATTCTCGGACCGGATGTGGGAGAACCTTGAGTTATATCACCTGAAAGTGTAGATGTAACAATTGGTGTGATTATCGGAGATGGATCTTGTGCATGACCATCAGATGGGGCCTCAAGGAGAATACGCATCACTCTGGATTCACCCCCTGATATTGATGCACTATCTGGACCAGACAGGGATACATCCCAAGTCTGTGCACCTTCAATAGACCAATTGAATTCAACCTCATCAAGACGTTCTGCTTGATTGATGATGTTCCACTCAAGGAGGTGACTAGCCCCCGGTGGGATGTGAGTGGGCATGTTACCCCAGGTAGGTACAATTCTCAAATCACTAACCATAGAGGCTTCAATTGTTAACTGATGAACAGTTATCGAAGATGTGTCGGCTCCACTTTGTGCTTGGAGCGATACAACACCTGTTTCACCTGGAGATGCCGTTGACGGAATAGAGATGCTCAAATCTACTGTTCCATTTGCTCCAGCAGGAAGAACAAGAGACGAATCCTGACTAGAGTCGAGTGTAACTGTCCAACCTTGAGGCATAGATACATCCTCAACAGTCAATGCATAGGTGTCTCCTGCATCACCAGTGTTCAACAGTTCGACTCGATAATCACAAGTTAATCCAGGGGCGCATCGTGGAATACTTCCGACTTCAACCCACTCAGAGGTGTATTCTGGAGCAACGCCAGCATTGAAGGAAATCGAATCTTGAATTGTTGATTCCTCGGAACTCTGTACTAATATTGTGCCCTGAATACTACCTGTTGGCGCATCTGCTGGTGGTTTTGTCTGGAGCTTGAACGTACGAATCTCACCCGGATTAATTTGAATCTCGGACCCTGGAAGGACACCACTACCAGTAGAATGTGTGAACCGATAATCCCAACCGGCTGGCAAACCAAGTGCTTCAAGAGTAAACCGATCTGTCAAATTTCCTGTATTACGAACTGTGAATGACATATCAGACCATTCTCCTCGATTTGAGGTCCCACTAGGACTCCCCGAAGCATCTAACCCGAATTCACTTGCTGCAGCTTTCTGATCATAGAACATTACGATGTCTTCGACCCAATATCCAACCTCTGTTCCAGATGCGTCGGAAGTGAACTTGAATTCAATTTGAGTCTGAGCCCCAAGTGCTGTTGGAGGGATGTAGAGCCAAGGTACAGAGACACTGTTAACGGTACTGAGTTGAATCAACCAACTACTTGGCTGCCCATCTACTAGTCCACTGAGGCCACCATTAGGGATCAAATCCGCCTTGTTTGAACCTGAACTTACACTTACTTGCATCGTGTCCCCTGTTGCTACATTTCCAGTGTAGAAGAATCCGAGTCCAAAACCTCGTGTCGGATTCGGATGTACATCAGAGAAGTCAAGTAATGGACTCCTCAACGACTCAGTCCACATATTTCCATAATTGGATGAGGCAGCTCCACCTATTCGGCATGATGATGCTCCATTCAATGGATTAGTGGTATCCAACTGCCAATTACTCGTACGAGACCATGCTGTATTGGATTCACACCTTTCGTAAACTGCTCCAATTGTGGTGGTTGCAAATCCTTCGTTATTCTGTGGATTGTTGTCCAAAGCGTGATCGGTCGTAATTCGAACAGTATGATTTCCGCTGTATCGAGGAATCCACACAGTGCTCACTGAGGTAGTTGATCCAGCAGATACCGACGTTGTTAGGGAAGTATTGTGTAATTCAAAATCGATATATTCGTCATGGAGAACCACAATCTCAACATTTACCCCCGATGCACTGGAGGTTCCAAGATTCTCAATTTCAACCACCATCTCCAGTAGAGTATCAACCATACCATCCACAATCCAAAGATTTGCAGCTCTCTGGAGTGTTGTCGTCCTCGAGAGTGTATTGTAATCAGAAGCATCAGTATTGGAAACGTATCGGGAAGTGAAACTTAGAGGCTTGACGTCCACCGTTGCCTTTGGACTAATAGCCTCTGCCAAAGGTACCATTGGGAGCACAAGAAGCAAAGCCACGAGGGTGAGAGCCGTGCGCCCCTGACGATATGACATCGGAGTTGGATTGTTCACCGTGTTAATGAAATCCGCGCTTAGTTTTCGGATTCAGAAACAGGAGATAATTCTGCTTCAGCCTTCTTGGTTCTCGCCAAAGCAGCGAGATACAAAGTGACGGGAAGAATCAGTGCAACGCCAAAACAACCTACCAAAGCAGTCATGCTCCAGATTAATTCAGTAAAAGGATCAATTGTAAATGGTTCAATCGATACTAAACCGTGATGTACAGTCTCTACTTTCACACCTGTTCCCGTGGTGTTCATTTCTGAACCAGTGTCATCTAGAATTCTAATTGTCCATGTCCTACTGAGATGCGACTCCTCCAAAGTACGATTTATTTCATTTGATGCTGATGTTAAATTGTCAGAAAGGATAGCCCAAGTTCCTGAGAGTGGTAATTCTGAAGTCAGAATACCTTTCATTGAGGCTACTCCATCCTCAATATCTTTGGAATGTTGAGCAGAACTTACACAATTCTCAACAATTCCTTCATAATCCTGAGTATTCGGAGTGAAACATTGGAATGGGACATTGTTATCCATTTCCATTCCGAGATTGGGATGATGCCACCAAATTCCACCTACAGCTGTAACTTCCATTGTGGAGCCAGGAGGGGCGTTGTCAATACTGATGTTTATCCACGAGATCGCATCTTCAGTAGAAAAAGTGTAAGACCCATTTTCAGGATCCTCAGTCACTACCACTTCTCTAGCATCATTTGTTGTAGTAGCTAAATAATAACCTGAATCAAGAGTCGCGGAGTATACTGCATAAGAGAGGATTAGGATAAGAGTCATGCCTAGGCCAACAATGGTCCGAAGCATGTTCGGATTCTGTGACAGTGCCTTGCGCATGGTCTAGCCACGGTGCCGTAGTTTTCAAATCCGCGCTTGACTCCGTCTCCTCTCTGGCAATCGTTTCTCAACGGATGACACCCGGGAGGGTTCATATACGCGAGGAAGGTCGGCGAGATGCTCTTGGTGATACGATGTCGTCATTTCGTGATGTTCCTGCCGGAGACCTCATCGAAGGCGTAAAAGAGCAATTAGAGTCGAATGATTCCATCAAGGCTCCAGAGTGGGCCGAAATCGTCAAGACTGGAACCCACAGAGAAATGCCACCTGTCCAGCCTGACTGGTGGTGTCGGCGTGCAGCATCTATCCTCCGCAAAGTTGCTCTCCATGGTCCAATCGGTACTAATCATCTTGCCCAAATGTATGGTGGTGCCCGTAACCGCGGCGTACGCCCTAATCGAGCCGTTACTGGATCTAGAAACGTTGTTCGAACTATCCTAAGGCAACTAGACGCTGCAGATTACACTGTCATCAAGAAAAACGCTGCAGGGACCAAAGAATTGGGACGGGTTGTAACTCCTGCTGGTCAATCTCTACTCGACAAAGTATCCAGTGAGATTCGGCCTTCTGCTGAGGAGGCCGCTCCAGGCCTAGGGAAATACTGAGGTGAATCAGATATGTCCTCCCGCAAGACCTTCGGAAAGAAGAACCGCCTAAACAAGGTCACAAAGACCAATCGTCGTGTACCCGTATGGGTTATACTTCGAACCAACCGAAAGGTCCAGTCCCATCCTAAGCGCCACAATTGGCGTCGCTCCAAACTACAGAGGTGATGAAAAATGGCTGATGTTCGTAGAATGACAATTCCACTCCGTGGAGCTTGGAAAGTAAGTCGTAACCATCGGGCAAATAGGGCGATTGAGGAAGTCAAGCGTCATGTTGTTCGCCACATGAAAGTCACCGAACAAGAGCGAATTTGGATTGACGAATCTGTTAATCATACCATATGGGCACGTGGAATGCAAAAACCACCTCGCAAGATCCAAGTTATTGTGACACGTGAAGAAGGATTCCCTATCGAAGTCAAGATGGATGACGAAGACGAGGATGGTGAGGCTTGATGGGCAATATCCGTCCTTCATTCATCAAATCCAGAGCACTCCTACTTCTGGAGATGTATCCTGACAAGTTCAATTCTGATTTCGATAACAACAAGATGCTTGTTGCCGAGTACACAGACGTCTACAATAAACGCATGAGGAACTGGATTGCTGGATATATCACACGATATGTTCAACGTCGTCGTGATTAGGGGCGAACCCTGTGGGAAATCGACTCGATGTCGACCTTCCAGAATACCCACTTGAAATTGTATTCGTGCTAGTTCGTCCAGAATTCCCAGGGAACATTGGGGCAGTATGCAGAGGTATGCTCAACTTTGGTTTCGATAAACTCAGAGTAATTGGGCATAACGGGGATTGGGAGGAAGAAACAAGGAAACGTGCTAAGCATGCACAATCTGTTCTCGATAATGCTGGAACCTACGATGATTGGGAATCATGCATGGAGGACGTATCTCTCGTCATCGGCACCTCTGGAAAAAGAGAATTAGGAGCCAAAATCCAATTCCGACATTTTCTGACACCTAGTGATCTTATTGAGAATCTCAAGGGATTGTCAGGACGTGTCGCCATCGTATTCGGACCTGAGGGGATAGGCCTTCTTCAAGACCAATTACGCCTATGTGACTTGCTTCTAACCATACCAACTTGGGAAGGTTATCCAATACTCAATCTATCTCACGCTGTTACAGTCGTCGCATATTCTATCCATCATGATGTAGATTTAGAATCTGAAGATGAACGCTCTATAATGGATCCAATATTGAGACGGACGCTACGAGAAAGTGCAGCTAGAGTCGCCGATTCATTACCAATTCATGATAGCAAGAAGAGAGGAGCAAGGGAGCAACTAATCAGGACACTAATGAGAAGCGGACCCGATCAATTCGAGGCTCACAGGCTACTTGGAATCCTTAATGATGCTGCTGAGGCGCTAGAGGTGGCACAGAGTGCCCTCCAGATCAACGATGAAACTCCAGAGGAGTGACACAAATCATACCGTCAAGGATGAGAATTAGGATCGTAAGGATCGGTACTAGATACAGGTGGAGTGGCACTAGGATCCCCTGTCCACTCATCTTGGTCAGACCACCCATCGTCATCAGAATTTGTATCTCTCCAATTTCCGATCATATCGGAGTCAATATCGACCACTGATTCTACATCATCATTTATGCCGTCATCGTCACTATCAGTATCTTGGTAATCTGGCGTACCATCTCCATCAGTGTCAGCACCTGGTGCACCTGATTGATCGAACCATTCAGTTGAATCATGGATATTATCGCCATCACTATCAATATCGAGATAGTCGGGCGTGCCGTCACCATCAGTATCATTCGTGTATCCTTCCACAGAATCAGGGATACCATCACCATCTGCATCAGGATCCGCCTCCTTATCACGGCAAAGAGTCAATCGCATGAAATCAACCATTGTGTCATCTTGAACGAGAACTTCCATAGAACCCTTGGCATTTATTGCACCAATTAGCGATAATGGAGGATTACTGTTACCAACCATAGACGGACCGTCGATAAATTGACTACCTGATACTCGTAAATTACCTAAATCCAGATTTAGAACGTAACCGGGAAGGGTGGTTTGAGCTGTCAAGGTTGTGAACTGATAATTCACAAGTTGGTTAGAAAACTGGCCTGAAGGATTAGACCATATTTCTGGTGGTACTACTCCATTAGGAGACTGCTCTACCCAGTTTCCATTGGCATCAGTTTCTAACCAAGATAGAATCAAAGAATCAGTATTAACAGTTGATTGAGTATCCTTCATACCAATTTCGAGATTAGCCTGTAGGATATCGGTTGGTAGCCCTGTGAATTTATGCATATACCACCTGTTATCTTGACCTTGATTGCTCTGTCCTAGACCGTTGTATGTTGGTACACCTTGTTGCCCATCAAAATCAGCTAGAAGATGTGAGTTTTGTTGTTGTGTCACCTGGTTGCAATTTGGACAGTTACTACGAGACCATTTCATGTAATCATGTTGGGCCTGACTAGGACTGATACTAGGATCAACCATAGGTCCGAAATTGTCCTGAAATCCAGCAGTGTAAACCTCAATGGTATTCACACCGGTTGTACAATTACCATCAAAACCATCGTCACCCAATGTGATGTCTTCGGCACATACTGTCAATTGCATGTAATCAACAATAACTCCATCCTGAATGGTAACATCTAGTATTGAAAGTGCATTCATAGGACTTAGAAGATGGACATTTCCTCCAGTTGTAGTTCCACTTGCAACTGCTGCAGCCATTGCCTGTAGACTCGTTGTTCCTGTGGTAGGCAGTTCATCGAGGTGGAGAACTGCCACATATCCCGTAGGATTTGGAGTAACAGGATTGGCAATCTTAGCAGTCCATGGAGTTACAGCGTAAGTTGGATCTTCAAATCGTAAAGTAATCAAATCGTCTGCATAATTGGTACTCAAACCATGCTTGAACTCAACAACCAACTTTGCATCTGTAATCATCATACCACCCTGACTTGAAGCACTTGGTAAATTTGTGAACGTATGAGCTAAGATTCCGTCATCATGCACAACTCCTTCATCGAATTCCACAAATTGTGTAATAGGATTCGATGGAACTCCTTGAGTTGATGAAAACATTAGTGCTGAACCCCAATTCATCAATGATTGACTTGGGTTAGTAAGTGGATCGAGCATCGATTGAGCATAACCATCCTGCATACCTGCTGTGTGACTTGTTTGGTAAGTAGAATTACTATTTGTGTCGCAGGAATAAGATCCACCAGTATTCCATTCAATTGGTGGGGGAGGAGGATTCATGATCTCTTCAAAACACAGGTGTAATTCAAGATAATCAACTGCTTGATCATCATGGATATGGATATCCAAGGATTTCGAATAATCCATATTAGGTATCATATCGATATTACCACTTACCATGTTTAGCATATCTAAGGAGCCCCCGCTTGCTGGCATTTGTGAAAGGTACATTGTGTAGTGAGTACCCCATGAACCAACTGGATTCATTGAGGAAGTTCCGACATCTGCCCACCAAGAATATGGTGAGTTCATGGATGGAGGAGTATTAGTGGCATGGCTTAGAACAAACACATCATCAGTAGATGATTCTACGGACCTACCCCTCATTTGCGAGTGCAAAGAAGCATCAACAAGTTCGTATGATGCGAAGTTATTGGTGGACATCTGATTTTGAACATATGATGTCCAATCAAATGTTTCTAGAAGATGAGCTCCCGGATTCATGTCATCATAATCCATTGCAAGAGTGAATCCAGGGTACTGTTGGTTATGCAGTGCTGAAAGCGCAGCACTAGGTGAGACGGTTTCAGAGGGAGGAGCAGGAGCAAAAATATCGTTGATTCCTGCTGTCATAACATAATGATTGTATGTGGTGTAAGGTGCTGCATCCGGATCAGGATTGACACGATTCTCACACTCGTAATTTTTTCCGATTGTAATGTTGTCATGAGTTGGATTCGTAGTGTCTGGAGCAACACATAATGACAATTCGAAGTAATCAACCATCTGAGTGTCATAGACAACAATGTCAAGGAGCTCTGCTGAGTTCATACTCGGTATGAGATTCGTATTTCCTGCAGCACCTTGGGCAGCAGTTGTTCCTGCCAGAGGCAATGTATCTAGATGCATGAAATAAATCGCATCGAGCCAGGGTGCAGTTGGAGATGTTGCAGTTAGATCGATATTCATGCTCCAAGCTGCATTTGTAGTGTCCTCGAATCGAAGCATGATAGTATCAGCAGGCGTTACACCAACAGCAGTGGGTAATCCATCATCCTGATAATTCAACCTCATTTCCAATGTCGCATCAGTGATTGTGCCACCAATAACCGAATATGGCAATTGGAATGTATGCATAACAATCTGGCCTACTCGGGGAGTGTCGTATTCGGATCCAGGGAGATTCCCGATGTATCCTGGAATTTGGCTATGCCAGAAATCCAATTCAGAGCTTGGGTTAGGATATGGATCAAGCATACTTGTGTCATAGTTATCGATTAATCCTGACAGTAGCACCATATCTGGAACATTTACGCCATCCTTATCACGGTCGCAAGTTATCGTCTGATCTCCGTCTGTTCCAATATGGATCGTAGGTGCTTTTTCTGTTGGAGGAGGGAGCTCATCATCATCTGCTCCCTTTTCACAACCGGTAGCATTCACCTCCTTGTCTGCAGCGGTTGATGGACAATCGTCAATATTATCGAGAATTCCGTCGCCATCAGCGTCCACCAAATCAAAGATATCTGTAGAGTTCAAATCACCATCAGTCCCTACACAACCTGCAAGGACAGATACGAACATGAGTAATGTTAGTAGTAGCGCCTTGGGTATTCGTCCTTTTGCCATATCTCTAATTATGGCCATCAGGTATTTAATTCAACAACCGAATTTATACAAATCTTATTCACAACGCCATGAAGCCCAAGATTTCGGGGTTTCTCTAACATGAATCGCAACTAACCGTAATTTATTCTGATATGAAGATCGAATCAATGGTTCGACCCTCTCAAAGGCCCATCTTGCGAGATTCTCAGCAGTAGGAATGAAATCTACAATCACCGTTCTATGATCAGGACCCATCTTTTCAAGAGCTTGGATAGCTTCCTTATCCTCTGAAAATACAATAAATGAATGATCAACAACGTCATGAATTTCACTCGTTAGAATTGCGGATATGTCACCAAAATCCATCAACATACCTTCATCTGAAACACCTGATTCAGTAACAACCTCGCCTTCGATTTCTGCTTCCCAACGGTACCGATGACCATGTAGATGTCTACATTTACTCTTATGATTGGGGACTCGATGTCCTGTATCTGTTTCAACCCAACGACGAATCGATGTAACCATCACGCATCACTCTCCGTGAATGTTAGACATACAGAATTGATACAATAGCGTTCACCACCATTCTCACGAGGGCCATCGTTGAAAACATGGCCAAGATGTGCATCACATGATTGGCAACGAACCTCAACCCTAATCATTCCATGAGAAACATCCTCTAAACGAACAATACCAGCGTCTGGATGCTCTGTATGGAAGGAAGGCCAGCCACAACCAGAATCATACTTCATTTCCGAAGTGAATAGGAGATGATCACAACATACACAATGGTAGTTTCCATCCCTATCCTCAGTATACAAATCACCACTGAATGGACGTTCAGTCGCACCCTGCCGTGTAACCTTGTAGGCTAATCGGCTCAAACGATTCCGCCACTCATCATCACGCTCATTGTCTAATCTTGGTTTACCTGACATATCATTCACCATGCTCCGCCTGTACATTCAACGCATGTCTAAGCACAGTTTTCCAATCTTGGATGTATTCTACTGGATCATCCCGTCCAACCTCATGGAAAGCTAGAATTCGTTCTATGTCTGAACCGGTTCTCCCATTGGAACGGCCTTCTGAATCCGGAGCATAAGATGTGATGGTGCTCCTCATGACATCATCAAAATCTAGCCCGAGTGATTCACATGATTTGAGACAATCTCGTAGAATCGAGGTCTTGTTGCCATCGATGTAAGGGAGCTCAAAGGATATCCGTTCAGACCCCCAATTACCAATCTCAAATGCATTCTGCAACGCATTGTAGAATTCTGGACGGCAATCGGGATAGATTGCATGATCACCACTGTGGACTCCAAGTGCGATGCTCACATCCAAATCCTCTCTTTCAGATATAGTCAAGGCAAGACCATACAGGATAGAAGCGAAGATAGCATTGCGATTTGGAACGACGGTTTGCTTCATCTGTTCCTTCTCATAATGACCCTCTGGTACTTCAATCTCAGATGAGGTTAGAGCCGAATGAAATACTGACATCGAAGAAGTAAGATCTACTACTGAATGAGACACTGGAAGACCTGCACTCTGGAAACGGGCAATATTTTCCTCAGCACGAACAATCTCAATCGAATGCTTCTGACCATAACGATACGAAATACAAGTTACCGTGTAACCTCGAGCTAAGAGGTTCAGTAGCAAAGAAGTGGAATCCATACCACCCGATAATGCCATGACTGCGCGCATAATCATAACACACCCATCCATTTGTGAGTCTGTAAAGAAAGCCGCCACTCAGGATTCAACTTAACTATCGATTCCACGCTCTGGAAGTTACGACCGTTCTCTTCGACTGATATGTTATCCATGTAGCATGGTTGAAGGAACAGATGTTCGAATCCATCTATCAAATCGTTATAATTCTCAAGATCTTGACCGCAGTATACTACTTTCAATTCATTACCGTTACGTTGACGGATTTTCACACCAGGATATATCTGATCTTTTGGAGATACACAAATCCAATCGATGATAGGGTCAACTTCAATTGTCCCATTCGTCTCAATCGATAGCGTGATTCCATGTTCCTTAAACCGACCACCGATGGTTGCGAGGTCTTGCATAGCTGGCTCACCGCCCGTAAAGATAACACGATTGCAATTGTAAGATAGAACCTCATCCAAAATAGAATCTATAGTCCGCTCAGTGAAAGCCAGAAAATCTGTATCGCACCATTGACATCGAAGGTTGCAATTACCGAATCTCACGAAAACATGGGGAATACCAGCATGGAAACCTTCGCCTTGTACAGAGTGAAATATCTCCACAATAGGGTAAGTAACTTCTTCCATCAGGAACACCCTCGAATCAGATTGTTATCTCCACTATGGCTGCAAATCCAAGCCCTATGACTGTAGACACCAGTATTGAATGCGACATCTCCATAATTCGCAGATTCACTCCCATGAGATGTCAAACCAATGACTTTCCAAGAGTCCCCAATTAGAGCGAACGTTGGCCCACCAGAATCACCCATCACACTGGTTCCTTCTAATGAAAGAGGTTCTGATTCACTATCACCTGGACCAGCGTAAGAATAGTCACCTTGTTCAAAACTAAAGTCTTCACCTTGGCCCAGTGCATTTGAATCACCTCTAGGTGAATCAAAATCGTATACCACCCAGCCACCCTTGTATTCAGAATCGCCTTCAAAACTCTTTGATGATTTGAGATCTACAACGATTCTGTCTAATGTATTCTCCCAAGCACGTCTCTGAGAATGGTAATCCCCATCAGTTAGACAATAATCAGTACACTTAGAATAGCCACGGTTGTAATCTCCATAGCCGGATGTGTACACTTTAGCCCCCAAATCCAATCCATACACAGATGTACGATTGTCCCAATCTGCCACTGAGAATGATGAGTCTTCAACGGAATCCTTGAGTTCAATCAAAGCGATATCGAAACCCTCCTCCAAAAGTTCGTCAGAAGAAGAATATCCAGGATGAATCACATAGGCTTCGATAGAGATGCTGACTTGCGCATTTTGATAATCGGGTCCAAGGAATACTGAGGTTTCAGAAGCCTTGAGGCCATCCACCACATGAGCTGCCGTCAAGACCCAATAATCGCTAATTATGACACCTGATCCAGCATATACCTCACCATCAGATCCAATACCCTCAATGTAAACGACACTACTGAAATCAGGGTAATCTGTTCCCATGTATGGTTCTTGATTTACAGCAAGATTCTCGAATAATGTAGGAGATGTGTCGTGCCTGAATCCAAATTCAGGAGTGTTATCCTCAAACTCGAAGAATGCGAGGGCAAAGATAGCTCCAAGAATTATCATTACAGCAAGTATCGCAAATACGCCAATTCCTAGAACGACATACAACGTCGTGCGACTCTTACGTTGAGGTACCATTGGAATCTGGACATAACCCGCTACCTGTGGGCCAGAAATCGGTATCGGATGAAATTCGGGATAATACATACGAGTATAATGAAGTGCATGCTCAAGTGAATGTCCTTGAGTAATCAAGGACTGATAGTAATGCTGAGCATTATTCATTATCAAACCTCAGACATCTGTTGTTTTCGATTGGATTAATTGTAAAAGTTCAGAACGTGCTTCAGGATTATCGAAAAACACACCCCGCATCGCGCTTGTAGTCATGACTGCATTCTGCTTCAAGACACCTCGACAGCGCATACAACCATGCCTCGCTTCAATGATGACTGCGGAACCAAGTGGCTGGATATGTTCCTCAAGATCATCCGCGATACCTTTCGTAATACGCTCCTGATTTTGCAATCTCTTTGCATGGAGATCTGTGATACGAGCTAACTTGCTAATTCCAACAATTCGGTCTACTGGGATATACGCGACATGGGCTCGACCAGAGAAGGGCTGAAGATGATGCTCACATGTAGAGTGGAATTCTATATCCTTCAGCAATACAATGCCATCGTAACCTTCCCCATTGAATGTTGATGACAAAATCTCTGCGGCTGAAGTGGTATATCCGGAGAATATCTCATCGAACATAGACACAACCCGCTCAGGCGTGTCAACTAGGCCCTCTCTGGAACCAGATTCTCCTTCTGAACGTTCAATCCATTCTAGTAGAGTACGGACTGCCGATTTAGCTTCTTCTCGATTAAGTACAGACATGATTCAATCCTCCTTCGAAATCCTACCATGCCTAGCATCAATATCATCGAGTTGATCGAGTAGTTTTCGACATGCTGTCCTAATAGCATCTGCAAGGCTGACGAATTTCGCATCATCGCCAACATGAGTGCGAAGATCTGTCATCAATTGTTCAGGCATGTCCAGTGATACCTTTGGCATAAAACGCGGTCAGGCGAGGTATAGATAATACTATGCTATTACCTCAGTAATATCAAGAGATGCTCTCAACAAGGTCTTCGCGATTAAACTGGCGTGATGCCCAAGCTGTCGCTGCTAGTGCATAGAGGATACTGCTACCCATCCATAGGGCTGCATAGAGGAGAGTGAAATCGTCTAGTAGAGAAGCGCGCATTCCAAGAGAAATATTGAACACTGGAGCGACAAACCACCAAAGTTCGATACTCTCCATATTAACGAATTGAGCGAATATTGCTGGGCCAATGAAGAGTATGATGACGGGACCTAGTGTAGACCCTGCTTCTTTAACGGAACGTGCGCGCATCGCAATTGCCATCTCGACGGCAACGACAAAAACGGCGAAAAGAATGATTGTCACAAGGAACATTACCCAACCCTCCAATGATACGCTTGGTGCTGAGAAGAATCCACCTGAAAGGAAATGGATTGCTGCGAAAAGGCCAACCATCTGAAACAACACCGAGGCACTCGCAATTATCGCCACCGCCAACCACTTACCCCACATCAGATCATCTCGACGTATCGGAGTGCACAGAAGAGCCTCGAGTGTACCTCGCTCCCGTTCCCCTGCTGTCAGATCGATTGATGGTTGGACTGCGGATGTTGCAGTCCATAAGGCAATAATGAATGGTACAAACATCGCGAATGCAAATGCGGCTTGCTCGCCACTCGTTGCGACATCTGTGGTTGTTCCACCTGAATCCCACCCTACTGGGTCTCGAACATCTTCGTAAGTTAGAGAAACTTCATTCAAAGTAGCATTGATAATTTCGTCTTCCCAGATATCCACAGCGAGTATTATACGGTCAAAGGCCTCTCTCGATAACTCATCGGTACTATCTGAAAAAACAACAAAGTCCCAGTTCTCCGTAGCATTCCCCTCGGTTTTTCGGAGTAGTAAAGTTGCATGATTCAAGCCATTCTCAATAGATTCTGATGCCTCATTGAGGAAGAATGAATGATTACCAAGGTGCTTGTCAGCCTCAAATTCAACGAAATAGGACTGAACAGATATCCTTGACTCATTGAGATGTTGTTCTAAACTGCCAGGCAATACTGAATTCTCATCGACATACACAACTACGTCAAGATCGATTAATTCCAATTCGGCAGCTTCACCTTGAAGGAACCAAGGGACAGCAATGAAAATCATTGGGAAGATGATTAACGGCACAAGAAGTAGAGCCGCAATTGTCCTCCAATCACGTATGAAATCGACTAGTTCCTTACCTGCAACTGTTCGAATGGAGTAGAATCGGTTCATTCCTCTTCCCCCAGATTCGATTTCTTTCCTCGCATCGAAAGTTTCAGCCACCATCGACTCAATCCGGTCTCTTCCTCTTGGCGATTCATGCGTGAGATATCTTGGGTCAGTGCCATGTAAGCATCTTCAAGATCAGCAGTACCTGTAGATTTGAGTAAATCATCTGGTGAACCATCAGCACGTACAGTTCCATTGTGTATGATTAGAATTCGATCGCATATGCGCTGTGCCTCTGAGAGCATATGTGTGCTGTAGATGACGGTTCCACCTTCATCTCCAAGAGAACGGACAAGGCCGCGTACTTTTCTAGCACTCGTTACATCGAGACCTGCTGTTGGTTCATCCAGAAGTAGTAAATCAGGCCCGTGAGCAACAGCTCGAATCAAAGCAATCTTCTGCCTCATTCCTCGTGAGAACCCGCGTGTACTCCTATGTAATTCACCCTCAATATCGAGAGCTTTTGCAAAACGAAGAGTTCTAGCCCAAGATGCCTTGTCTGAGCGACCATGTATTCGAGTGTGGTATCGTATATTCTCCCATGCAGTCAACCGATGATATAGACCCGTAGCCTCAGGAACAACACCGAGTCGTTCACGAACCTGATCAACAGGCTCTTCCTTGCCATCAACCATGAAAGCGACTCTACCAACAGACGGGCGATAGACCCCACAAAGAAGACGAAGTAATGTCGTCTTGCCTGCACCATTACCACCGACAAGGCCGACTATCTCTCCGCGTCTCAGTTCGATGTCGACATCCCGAAGTGCATCGACTTCACCAAATGACTTGGATACCGATTCAACGCGGAGCAGAACATCTCCCATGGATATGGCCTCATCTTATCGCGGCGTCTACAGATGCCATCAATCCAGGATGAACCTCTTCTACACGCTGGGCTCTTGAGATTAGGTCTTCCATGTGACTCTTAACCTCAGTACGGTCAATACCGACTTCTATCAGATTGGAGAGCATCATCAATCCCCCATGAATCGCACCTGCATCTAGATATGCATCGTTTGTGATTGCACCATCCTGGCGAAGAACATCTAGAGCGTCCACAAGGGATTCTATCCTCGAGCGAATTTGATCTGCAGTAACCGATTTGATTTCTGCACGGATCTCAGATAGGAGGGATTCCATCAAATCACTCGACTAGATACTCACCTATAACTTCACTCGGCAATAGTCCGTTGGACAAGTTCGACGAGGACGCCACCGGTAGAAGATGGATGGACGAATGCAATCTTGGATCCATGGGCACCGTTGCGTGCTACCTCATCGATCATTCGGACACCATTGCTAACAAGCCGGTCGATTAGCAATTGGACATCATCGACCCGAAACGCAATTTGCTGAACACCTTCGCCGCGACGATCAATGAATTTCGCGATTGGAGTATCTGGCCCAGTCGCTTCAAGGAGTTCAATCCTTACCGGCTCCGAGGTTTCACCAGAAGTTGAAAGGAAACGAGCCATGACACCATCGTCCGGTAAAGATTCGTCTTCGCCACGTAGGAGGCCTAATGCTGTCCAGAAAGGTGTTCTTTCGTCTAAATTCTTAACTGCAATTCCGATATGATCAATTTCAATATTCATCACAACACCTCAAATTCCACTCGGTGCTCTCCAAGTACCAAACACGTCGCGCATGATTCCCATGACTTCTCCAACTGTAGCTCCGTTTCTAACTGAATCTAGAATATGAGGAAACAAATCATCATCTGATTCACAAGCTGACCTCAACGATTCAAGTCGTGAAGCAACAATATCATTGTCTCGTTTTTTCCGATGTTCATTGATTCGAGACAACTGTGCTTCAACGAGTATTGGATCAAGAGACTGTCCTGCATCCGTGATAGGTGCACCATCTTCAGCATGATTGACACCGATAATACGTCTCTGATTAGACTCAATTTCCGTTAGTTGGGACCATGCGGATTCGTGGATAGATCTCTGCTGTTCTCCGCGCTTTATCGCTTCCATAGCACCACCTGAATTGAGAATAGCTTCGATTTTTTCTCGAGCACCTCGCACAATCTGTCCGGTCAGATATTCAATGTGAACAGATCCTGCAAGAGGATCTACTACCTCAGGAACACCTGTTTCTTCACTGAGAATTTGTTGTGTTCGAAGAGCGATTGTCACAGAATCCTCCGTAGGTAGCCCTAGTGCCTCATCATAGGCATTAGTGTGAAGGGATTGAGTTCCACCGAGGACCGCAGCCATTGCCTGATAAGCAACCCGAACTACGTTATTCATTGGCTGTTGGGCAGTCAAGGTGACCCCTGCAGTCTGAGTATGGAAGCGTAATCGACATGAACGGGGATCCTTAGGGCTATAGCGCTCCTGCACTAAATCGTACCACAAAGTTCGAGCCGCTCGGAATTTCGCTATTTCTTCAAAGAAATCATTGTGGCAACCAAAGAAGAATGACATCCTTGGAGCGAATTCATCAATCTTCAAACCAGCTGCAATGGCAGAATCAGTATATTGTAGTGCATTAGCAAGGGTGAATGCAACCTCTTCAATTGCTGTTGAACCAGCCTCACGGATATGATATCCACTGATCGAAATAGTATTCCAAGCGGGTGCATTCTTAGCACACCATCTCATCACATCAGTAGCAAGTCGAAGACTCGGTTCTGGTGGAAAAACGTAGAGTCCGCGAGCAATATATTCCTTCAACACATCATTCTGTATTGTCCCTCTCAGTTGCTTCGGATCTACTCCTTTCTCTTCAGCTACTGCGACATACAAAGCAAGCAAAATAGTTGCGGGAGCATTGATCGTCATCGAAGTTGAAACTTCACTCAAATCAATTCCATCAAACAGTCGCCGCATATCATCTATTGAATCAATGGCGACACCAACTTTTCCCACTTCTCCAAATGAAAGCGGGTCATCACTGTCCATACCGAGTTGTGTTGGCAAATCAAAGGCAACACTGAGTCCTTTCTGCCCTTCTGAAAGAAGTAGTTTGAATCGTTGATTGGTTGCTTCAGCAGTGGAGAAACCTGCATATTGACGCATAGTCCAACGTCTAGATCGATACATTGTGGAATGTATACCGCGTGTGTAAGGAGGCTCGCCAGGACTAGGTGCCCCCTCAACGTCAGGAATGGCAGGAAAATCAATGCCACCGAGAGTTCGGCCACTCTCTTCCGACTCCTCCATGAACCCCTGTCGCAGGTTGACCGTCATCAGCCTGTCGTTCAACGGCGAGTTGTGTAATCATCAATTAATGATAGAAGACGGTCCATTTGCTCGTCATTGATTGCACCTGCATCTTTTCGTTCTCTAACGAAATCTTTCGCAGATTTTACGTCTTGACGTTCACCTTTCGCCCAGATAGTTCCCAGCAGTACGGAATGATGTTCTGTTCCGACTTCAATTTCCTTCAACAGTGCCCGCATCTCATACTTGTATTCCATATGACGTGAACGATTCAAACGACGGGCACGGCTATTGTGCTTATTCATCTGATTATTTCTCTTAGCTTTGGAAATACGACGTGGTTGCCTTCGAGGTTGTTCTTTTGGCGTATCTTCGGCGGGTTTAGGAGCAGGTGGAACTGGAGCATATCCTGCTTCACTCGCACCTTCCTGAGAACGGTTGATTAGAGCACTAACTCGATCTTCAGTCTCAATCACAACTGGACTTTCTTCAGTTACAGATTCCTCTTCAAGAGCAGACAGGCCAAGACTTCGACGATCTGCTCCATCTTGTATTGAAGTAGCCGGTTGTGCAGCAACAATTGGCTTAGACTCCGGAACTAATTTTTCATCATCCTCAGGGACACGAACAGGATCTGGTTCAGATATTGGTTCAGATATTGGTTCAGGCGAAGGTTCAGACACACCATACTGCTTCTGAACAGGAGCGGTAGGGGGTGTATTAGGACGGTAAACGTCTTGCGGTTTCTCAACAACTGACGGTTTAATTGGTTCAGGAGTAGTTACTGGCGCAGGAGCCTGATTCTTTCGCACTACCGTCGAACGACGTGCGTTGCGTCCTTTTCCTCGACGTGCCAGAATTCACCCTCCGATTTGTAGGGTTGGTCGAACACCTGTAAAGGCTTCCACTCAAATCAAGCCCATGCAACTGGAGTCATGTCTGTTCTGAGCATCTGGTCTACTGCCGAATCAATCAGTTCTGTTGGTCCAATTGATTCTAGTTGAAGCAATCCAAGGAGTGCAATCATTGTTCCATTATCGATACAGTACATCTTCGGTGGCCAATGAGCCGTAGCGCCTCGTTCTAAGCACATTATATCCGACATCTCACGTATTCTTTCATTACAAGCGACGCCTCCTCCAAGAAGTAATTCGGTCTTTCCTGTGTGTGCGAGTGCTCGTTCAGCGACTTCGATAGAGGCTGCGAAAGCATGTTCCTGCAAGGACCAACAAACAGCATCGAAACTAGTCCCCTTCTCAACTAAGGTATCAGCTGCATTCAATAGCCCTGAGAAAGCGAGATCCATGCCCTGAACTGCATAAGGGAGTTCAAGACCATCGATGGAAGGCAGTTCAACAGATTGGCGATATCGGAGTGCAGCCTTCTCTATTTCAGGTCCTCCCGGGAATGGATATCCGTGATGACGAGCAAATTTATCCAACATATTTCCAATACCAATATCCATTGTTTCACCTAGTACTCGATATCTACCATCAAGACGAGTGATGACTTGCGTGTTACCTCCACTGACGTAAAGAAGAACGGGGTCATCACACCCACATACTGTTCGGCCAATCTCGATGTGGGCTACACAATGATTCACACCAATTAATGGAACATTTCGTGCAGTAGCAATAGCTCGTGCAACTGATGCCCCCACACGAAGACAAGGACCGAGTCCAGGACCCTGACTATACGCGACGCCAACTAGATTGTTCATCGAAAGTGAATTGCTCGAAAGTAGACCTTGGAGGAGGAGAGATGCATTTTCACTATGATGGTCAGCAGCCTCCCTTGGATGGATGCCGCCTTCCGTCGGCCGAATAATCGAAGAAGAGGACGGAATTGGCTCCATATCCTCAGTTACAGCACCAAACGAAAATGTGTGGGCTGTGCTTTCGATACCAAGGACCCAACCCCCACCCATGGACTCCGGATGACCGCATCCATTTCAAGCCTTAATGCTAAACGGAGCATATGGACACAGTGATTCTCGGGGCTTCCGAAGTCGCGCACCTCAGTTCTGTGGACCCTGTAACAGGTCGAATTGATGGATCCGATTTACTCAATCGAAAGAAGAATATTGGTGAAGATATAGGCATACATATCCGTAATGGGATAATCCAACGGATGGCACCTAATGAGGAAATACAGCATGAGTGGGGAGATATCCGACCTGATACGCATCAAAAAATGCATATCACTCCTGAAGGAAATCGCTGGATTAATACAAACGGGAAGGCCATTGTTCCCGGCTTTGTCGACTCACATACGCATCTACTTTGGGATGGAGATAGATCTCATGAGATGGCTCTAAAGATTGAAGGGAAGACTTACCAAGACCTTTCCAAGCTTGGAATGGGAATATCTACCACTGTGAAAGCGACCAGAAATTCTGACATCTCTCGGCTTATCGAGATTGGTAAAAATCGAATTCAGAGAGCGCGCTCTATGGGTACTACGACAATGGAAGCAAAGTCAGGATACGGTCTCGATACCGATACTGAACTTCGATTGCTATCAGCCGCTAAATCACTCGAAGATCTTCACGATGCACCCGCATTACATCACACATGGTTGGGTGCTCATGCATATCCACCTGACGTACATCATCAATCTTGGAATGAACATCTTGTGGATGAACAATTACCTGCAATCATAGAACAAAACATTGCAACATCAGTTGATGTATTCTGTGAACCCGGATGGTTTGATCTTGAATTTACAGAAGATATTGTTCATTCATCAATGCGAAAGGGACTCAGAAGCCGCCTACATGTGGACGAATTTGTTGATGGAGGAGGACTCAACCTCGCAGCTGAGCTAAGAGTAGATTCGGCAGATCATGCCGGATACTCATCCGATGATGCTCGTGAAAAAGCATCTAAAGCCGGAGTTAACACTGGATTCCTACCTGGAACTCCATACGTGCATGGAGATCCGATGACTAATGCTATTGAGCAATGTATCAATGAAGGATGGAAGTGGTCAATGGCGACTGACTTTAACCCAAATTGTCGGTCGCTCTCCATCCCGTTTGTAGGAAGTCTTGCTGTACACCGAATGCGCATCCCGCCAATCGCAGCCTTGGCAGCAGTCACTGTCAATGCAGCATCGACACTTGATACTCCGCTCGGTGTTGGCCAATTAATCGAGGGAGGGGTAGCTGATCTCAACATTCTTCAAACTGAAAGCGCTGATGGATGGTGCTTGATGCCAGGGGATAATCCTGTTGATTTTTCAATCCACCACACTTCATTGATAGGCTATACAAGTAATACCAATTCTAACTAAAGTAATTCTCATTTATTGTATAATTTTTCAAGTAGAATCATTTCTACCTGATACATATTCCATTAAGGAGTGGGAAATGGGATATTCCATTTGATCTGCAAAATACACGCATACGGGGGGCGGATAACCTGCATTATCAGCCATTTAATACGGTGAAGATTTCGTATTTCAGATAAATATGCCATCCAGTGTGTCGATTTTACATATCCATGGTAAAATTATTGGAGATTTCGTCCTTAGACCCCTACTCTGGAGGGTCAAATACATGATATTCTAATCGTTATTCTTCTTCATCAGAATTTTCTCGAATTGAGAATGCTAAACTTTTGCCGCCTCTTGACCGACCTACGAAATATACGATAATGAGTAAGATTACTAGGTAAATAGCATCGAAATGGATTGAAGAAGAATCACCCTGAATCTCTTCAGAATCAAATTGACTTTCATTTTCTTGATTATCTGATTCATTCTGTACAGGGGCCGGTTCAACAGTTATGGTCCCAACCATTCCAGCCGACTCATGTGGCTCACAGACAAACTCGTAAGTTCCATTGCTTCCCAACTCAAAAATGAATGTATAATCAACTTCTCTTGCTGGATCTCCTGAATCGAATGTACCATCTTTTGCTACAGCATTATGTGGAAGAAGTTCCCCTGACCAAAAGAATCTCACAGAATCCCCTTCTTGGATTGTGACATCCGAAGGACTGAATCTAAGATTTGTACTGTCTACTGTAATTACAGTTTCATCACTTACGTCAGCACTGACCAGATTTGTGGATACAACACTCAACAAAAGAATGCTGAGAACAATGGCGTTCAAAGCTTTCATAATGTTACCTAATAGCACCTGTTCTTAATCCAATGTCAAGCCGCTTACTGCCCCATCCAGAAATTAGCTGTGTGCGTAACGGGGCTATTTCCAATTCCTTCTTGACCTATATATTTCAGATTCTCCTCCGCTTCAGTAATGATGTCCCCATTCATAATCGTCAGTTGAACCAAGCATCCTGCAGAGCAAATATCCGCATCATTCTCTTGAAACGTAATAGTTTCATCAATTTCCCAAATCCCATCTTCCACCGATTCTAATATGATGCAATCACTAGGTGATAGTGACTGAATCCTGCATTCGAATGAGGGACGGTTAGCATCATTCGTATCTCCAATAAGAATCCGGAATCGGAAATGGTCACTACCATCCTGACTTCCTGTATCATCGTTGAATTGTACCAAGTTATTGTAACTGTAATTTATCAGTGAAAAAGAAGCGATGGTGTCGTTTGTATTGGTAGTCCCAACCCCTAAACTTTCGATGTCAAACGTCCCAACAAGTTCACCCTTAAACTGCTGATCCAAAATACATCCTGAGAGTGGCATCATTAGAAGTAAAAGACAAAGAGAATATACTGAAGATTGAATCTGCATAAATTATCACCAAAATAGTCAATTTACTCTACACGGCGACGCCCAATGAGCATTGCAGCACAGAGTGCTGCAAGGCCACCAATCGCACTGAATCCTGGCAAGAAACCAGCATCTTCTTCAGAAGCATCTGTGATTACTTCGTCTAATGCGTCATCGAGTAGATCACAAATCTGATCCCCGTCTGAATCAGCAGGGACGTCATTGACGTCCAATTCGTTGGTTCCACACGCTTGTTCTAGAATATCGCTCCAACCATCTCCGTCATCATCAGCATCATCAGGATCCAAGATTCCATCACCATCGGTATCTTGAACACATTGCCAAACTGGTTTTGTAGTGAGATAGGCAACCTGATTTCCTCTTGTATAGAATACAATCTGTTCTGCACCCATAGGAGCGACAGATACTGTGTCAGGCCAGAAACGCTGACAATACTCAAGCTTGCGATCTCCCCAACCATCACTTCCGAATTGGTTGAAATTACCTGCCCCGGCAGTTCCATCAGGATCGGTCATCCAAGTTCCATTTTCGTTATGTTGGTTTACCTTACCATACCACATTGAAATCCGAGGAGTGCGGTCAGTCGAATTGAAGAGATTGTCCAATACTTCTTCCAAAGCACCCTCATTACTAGCAAGAATATCAAAAGAGCCATACTTCCAACAATAAGTTGTGAAATCATCCGTTAATTCAGCATCGATATACATGTAGTAATCTCGGTCTGGATTCATACCTTGAGGGATAGGATAAGCAAATCCACCATCATTAGCAGTAATCTCACTCAAGTGATATTGAACACCTACATTCCACTGTCCTTGCACAGTGCTGAAGAACGCAATTCCAACCTCAACAGGAATATCTCCAGTCATTGTCCAAGACACCGTCAAAGTATCTCCTACTTCTAGTTCAGTTGGAGTAATTGTCAGATCAATGGAACATACGCCGGTTAATTCCGGGACTTGAGCGCCTTCAAGGACACATTCCCAAACCGGTTTAGTGGAAAGGTAGGCTTCTGAATTGTATCGTGTATAGAATATAATCTCTTCAGGAGAGTCGCGGAGTACGACATCGACTGTATCTGGCCAGAAACGTTGGCAGTACTCAAGCTTACGATCGCCCCAACCTTCGTCGCCCCAATCGTCATACGAACCGGCTCCTGCAACGCCGTCTGGATCAGTCATCCAAGTGCCATTTTCATTATGCTGGTTCACCTTTCCAAACCACATGGAGATCCTAGGTGTTAGGTCAACAGTCGGGGGTACGGCTGTATTGTTACCCAAGGGCCCTTCGTTGGAACCAAGAATGTCAATTGCTCCATACTTCCAACATAGTGTGGTCCGACCATCTTGGAAGGCACTTTCGACATACACCGTGTAGTCTAGATTTGGATTCATTTGGGATGGCAGAGTAATCGTATGACTCCCATCATTCACTACGATTCCAGAATAATAGTACTGTGTTCCCCATCCACTGTGAAGGGATAAGTAAACATGGGAACTGATATCTCCATTCATGGTCCAATTGTAGGTCAGATCATCTCCAGCATACAGAGCATATGGAGTCGCCTCAAAGGAAGGGAAAGAACATGATCCTGTGACATTTGTACCAGTCCCATTATCGATGACTGTGAAGTTGTGTGAGACATATCTTGAGATATCCCCCCAATTTGTGAATCCGTAATACCAAGTGTATTCTCCGGGTGGAAGTTCTCCATCAAAATATTCCCAGACATCTGTCCACCAACTATTGTTCGTGACATTCAGGTTTCCGTAGTCATAGTCATACCACCCATTAGGGCCATACACAGTTGAATTCCAATGATAATTACCCGAGGGGAAGCAGTAATGGTATGCGTAGAGATATACATCCTCATCTGAGTAAAAATCCG
>PATC01000050.1 GCA_002712285.1 Methanobacteriota archaeon | reverse complement strand
CGCACTAGCTGCTAAGGACTCCATTTCAAACATGTTTGGAGCGATCACTGTCCTTCTCGACAGGCCCTTCAAAGTCGGCGATTGGGTCGTAATCGGTAGCAGTGAAGGCGAAGTAATCGAAATTAATCTCAGAACTACGATGATTCGTACATCTATTGATTCGGTAGTAACATTTCCAAATGCAACCCTAGTCAATACCGCGATTGAGAACTATGGTCTACGACGATGGCGCAGGTATCAGCCTATTCTACATCTTGACCTGGGAAGCAACCCAGATGCAGTCGAAACTTTCTGCAGTCAGGTGCTTGAGAATATCCAAACTAACGAAAAAACAACCAAAAAGGAGGCATCATTTGTTCGAGTTCGATCTCTAGGACCTCAAGCAATCGATATAGCATGCAACCTCTACTGGGATACATCTTCCTCAACTGAGGAGCAGGAACTTAAGCAGATTTTCTTACTCAACGTGATGCGAATAGCACAATCATTGGGTCTCCATTTCTTTGAGCCAAGGGTTCGCAGACAAGTCGAAGGGTGATCTGATGGCACTCATGGTTCTCCTCCGCCACGGACAATCCGTGTGGAATGCTGAGAACCGTTTTACCGGTTGGGTCGATGTCGACCTTTCACCAAAGGGAATTATCGAAGCCGAAGCCGCAGGAGATACACTGGCGGATGTCTGCTTCGATGTCATCCATACCAGCGCGCTGATGCGGGCCCAGCGGACAGCTGCGATTGTCATGGAGAGAAATCGAGCATCCAATAATCCTCCAGTGCATCGAGATGAACGACTCAATGAGAGACATTACGGTGCTCTCCAAGGTCTAAACAAGGACGAGACAAGGGAGATGCACGGAGCAGAACAAGTCCACATCTGGAGACGATCTTTCAATGTCCCTCCTCCGGAAGGAGAGAGTCTAGAGATGTGTGCTAAGCGCACTCTCCCATATCTACACGAGGTCATCGTTCCCGATCTTGAAGCGGGGTCAAACATACTAGTCGCAGCTCATGGCAATTCACTTCGAAGCATTGTAATGGCTATCGAAAATTTAACTCCTGAACAAATCCTTTCCGTAGAAATACCAACAGGTTCGCCAATACTCTATGAATTCAAAACAGGACAGTTCCACTTGGCAAATTAATCATGATTAAGTATCGACCATTGTGGAAAATGGCTGATTATAATGTTCAAGATTGAATCTCTGCCTGCTAAAATTTGTTTAGGATTCTCAGCACTGATGTTTTTACTCTACTCTATTAGTTTCATGTTCTTTGGTGATTGTTATGTTACTGGCGGAGAAGTATGTTTTGCCCCTCTAGACAATGGAATAACAGATTCTACTGACCCAGCATATGGTGCTGGTGGACCTGAAACTGCTTTCAATGGAGTCCTATTCTTTGGGATATTCATATCGACAATGTTGATTCTATTTGAGGGTGCAAAAGGAAAATGGATAATCATGATTCCATCTTCACTAGGCTTGATTTCAATGACTTTTGGTGTATGGATGTGGTGGAATGTTGACAGTATGGCTGGCCCACTTCCAAAATATATGTCCATCATCGTGACTCTGATTTACATTGGAGGTTATCTTTCATTACGAAATGAGGGAGTTAACGATGGATTATCCGATTTCAAACCAGGTTTGAAAGTCAAGGATAAAATTGCAATGGTTTCTCTGATTGTCCTGGTATTAGCCGGCCTATTTTATTCAATTCGAATGATCTTGACACCTAATGATGTCATTGCTGAAGGCTTCCCAGCAAACTATGAGGGCAGTCTCGTTCTAGCGGATGGTTTGGGCAAACCATTGCCAACTCAAGTATCTGTAACGGGTTCATTGATTCTAGTGTATACCCTCTGGTCAGCATTGGTACTAATGGATGGAGCCTCAGGAAAGTGGCCAATTATACATCCATCTGCATTTGCTTTTATCACTGCAACTGTCTCAACCTATATCGCTCTGATTGCTAATACCGCTAGAAATGCAAGTGAGGCAAATCAGATGGATGCTTTGACTGGAGGGGCTGTGATGCTACTCATCCTAATCAGTTACTTCCGACTAAAGGACGAAGGTATGGAAGATGACATGACGTTCATGGGAGAACCTCAAGAAGACAAGGGTGCATTCGCTAATGCACTGCTACTCTTTGCATTAGTCATGGGTGCACTATTCACAATCAACCATGTGTTGTTTGGCTGATGCTGGGCATCTGCCCAAACATCCATGCGACTTAAATCCGAATTTTCATTGCGGTTAATGTGCTCAGGCTCCGACCAATTCTTCTGGGTCTACTATTCATGACCAGTGCCTTGGCAGGCTGCATTTCAGATTCTCAAGAGGGTGGAGAAATCACTCTCATAGTACAGTATGAACGAACCAACGGTACAATCTTGGAATCTTACATGGATGGGAGTTTGATTTCGACGACTGGTTCAATCATTCGCTTCGATTTTTCACAAACTATATCTGAACTAGAACCTGTAAGATTCGGTATTGATTTCCCGGATAATGGAGGAGAAATTTCTGTAAATCCAGATGAACGTTCGACCATTGATGTTGAATTCACCGAACATGGGGTTCATGATCTCGTAGCTTACGTTATGGATGTCGAGGGGAATCAAGCATTTCTACCGATTGTAATTAGAATGGACCTACGGATGGAATGGACGGAATCAGGAACTTACGAACCAAGCCCATTGACAATAAACCCGTTTCCTGCAAATGGAGGTACTTCGGCTTCTTCAATTCTCATCGACTCAATTGTAGAGAACCCTGACCTAATCGAAAATATCGGTGGTGGTCGAGATGTGGAAATTACTTGGAAACTAGTCGACGAACAAGAAGACGCTTGCCAGAATCGTAACGAGGTGGTAGGTGAAGGTGAAACAGTTCGATGGCAAACAATTCATTTCAATACATTTGAGATTCATGAACTTCAGGTTGACTATAACGAAGGACAAGATCTCATCGATGTATATCAGACAGTGATTATTCAATATCCTCAACTGGAATCAATTCCAAATCCAAAATAATGACTATTCGCCGTTTGCGAAGGCAATCATTCGATCGATAGGGATATGATCTACTGTATCTTTGCAATAGTGTGCCTCAGCAACTTTACCTTCCTCGTCAATTAGTATGTCTACAGGTAAAGTAGACATCTTTGAAATCGACAATGTCATTGGGATATAACCCTTCAGAGTTGCCATTATCATAGTCATTGGAGAACGCATAGCACCCCACATAAAGCGAGGATAAGATTTCTCAACACCATTTTTCTCAAAGTGCTCATAGGTCTCATCAGCAACAATTGTGAAGGGTATGTTTCTCTTTCCCATTCTCTTCGTCAATTCACCAATTTTAGCATCGAAGACTCCGACCATTACCGTATCTTTTGGGAACTCATCCCATCGTTTCATTAGTCTGTCAATTCGGATATTACAAAAAGGACATGATGAAAACCGGAAAAATGTGAAAATCACTCTTTTCCCCTTCACACTTGACATGTCAAATGTAGTTCCATCAATTGCAGGTAAGGAGATCTCTGGAGCCGAATCACCAACATTTAGTTTAGACATAAAGCTCTGATTTCTGACTAGTGTAAAAAGTAGTGTATCATGGTTTAGAATTGCTCGATGATTCAGATTTGCGCCGCTGTTTAATCTTACGAAACAAAACTCGAGAGAATATCATCGAGGCAAGAAGAAACAATACTGAAACCCACCAAGGATTCTCGGTCTCTGTTGCGAGAAACCATGTGACTAGTAGTATCCCTGCTCCATAAAAAGCTCGGAAAATAGAGTACAAAATGAAGCCTTGAACCCATGGATTGGAACGGACACGTTCCCAAAACCCTGGCTCCATAATGGGTGGGAGTTGGTATGCTAGCAAAGTCATACCGCACCCACGGGATTGATGATGGGGAGCCTACCGTAGGGATTCGATGGACATCGTCCTGATTCTCTCTTTCCTATTCTTCATGGCCATTTTCGCCGGTGTTGGGATGGCATCAATACTGGTCAAGGAAGACACTACTGACGACTACCTAGTAGCCGGAAGAGGGATGCATCCAGCACTAGCGGCGCTCTCTGCAGTCAGTACGTGGAACTCTGGTTACATGTTCATCGGTTTCATCGGATTTACCTACATGATGGGTTACTCCGTAATTTGGCTCGGAATTATATCGACCATTGGGCAAGTTATTGCATGGGCTTGGCTGTACAAATTTATTCAGCAAGAGGGAGAAGAAAGAGGGGTACGCTCCCTATCCTCCCTAGTTGCAGAAAAGGCTGGCGCTCCCGAAGCGAAGTTAGCGGCTGTGCTCTCAGTTTTCTTCCTCTGCATCTACGCTGCAGCTCAACTTACCTCTGGTGGAAAGGCCCTGCTTGTGATGATGGGCTGGTCTGAAGTGGTGGGAATCCTGATCGGATTCGTGTTAGTAGTTGCTTACTGTTACGCAGGCGGTATTCGAGCTTCAATTTGGACTGATGCTGCGCAGTCTTGTGTGATGATTGTAGGATCCGTAATTCTCTGTTGGGTTGCACTTGGAGAAGTTGGTGGAATAAGTGGCATGCATGAGGGTCTAGAATCGCAGAATCCTGCTCTGACAAACTTCCTACCACCTGATCTAAGATTCGGTTTCTCGATGTGGATGTTCGCATTCCTACTAGGGGGACTAGGAGTGGCTGGACAACCACAAGTCGTTTCTAGAGTGATGACTCTGGGTTCGGATAGTGATCGAAAACAAGCGATGATCTGGTTCTTTGTTTGGCAAACACCGTTCATCCTCCTAATGGTCATCGCTGGATTTGCAAGTCGTGTATTATTCACCGAGGCTGGTTTCGATGCAGAGTTGGGCCTTCCAACATTAGCTATGGAAACAATGCCAGCGTTTGGGGTCGGAATGATTCTTGCATCGATTTTCGCAGCAACCATGTCTACCGCTGACAGTCAAGTGTTAGCTTGCACGGCTGCCATCACAGACGATATCAAGCCCGAATGGAGAAATGAACACAAGACGACTAAGTTGGTGACAATAGTGGTTGCAGCATTCGCCACACTAATCTCCATCGGAGGGCTTTACATCCCAGGTGGTGATTCTGTTTTTGCTCTAGTCGTACTCGCTGTATACGGGCTCGGTGGAATATTCGTTCCACTACTAATTATCCGCTGGATGGGATACAGGCCCGATACTTTCCATTCTCTAGTGATGATGGGGTGTGCCTTCACCAGTGTCATCTTATGGTCAATTTTGGGGCTCGGAGGAGGCGATGGGATCTTCCCTTCGTTACCGGGAATGGGGGCCGCCTTAATCGCTCACTTCGTTATGAACCAAGTGAGAAGCCCGGATATTTCCCCTCTTGGTCGTTACTCGTTGCCTAATGGACAAACATGGGGCGTGGTCGCAATGATAATCCTTGTTCCAATAACTACGGCGGAAACCGTCTATTTTGTTAGTGGTCCAGACTCCTCAGATTCAATGGGAGGAATCGCTGATTATACTGTTGACTCAAACCTAATCTTAGAACGACTTGGAGATGGCACGGAATACATTGGTGATGGTGAGACACTTGAGATTGACCTCCACACCGATGCTATCTCATGGAGCGGAGAGAATCGGAATGTTGTTGCTGTTCTTGTGACCCTTACCTATAGCGAAGACGAAACAAGTGGAGGACCCGGATGTATCGCACCAGGAGCAAGTGCTCCTGATCCAGATACCATTACAGGTACAATTACTCATGACAACGAAACTGGAACCGCCAGCGGGCAAAATCAAGGTCAAGGAGAAGCATCGCACGAAATTCTCGTAGAGTGGTACAACTCTTCTCTACTCAACGGAACCGTATCAGGACTCTCAGAAAGCGAAATTGCATCTCAACTTGACGCTGGTGAAACAGGACTCGGTGCCTACATGCTAAGTCTCAATGTAGAGGTACAGGAAGGTGGAGGACCAGCATGCAACCACAACGATGAGGGAGAGGAAGTATCCTACGTCGTTGAAACCCTTGTCCTAGACTATACAATCAACGCAGTCAATGACTCAGAATAGTCAGTACGGTGGCGGAGCAAGACTGCGGTAAAGTCGACGCAATGGTGGAATTGCTAGACCGCAAAGCATCAGTGGGAGGGCATCGCTCCACTGGAGCAGTTCCGTTACTCCAGCGTAAATTCCGAAGCCAAGTAATGCGGTACAAGTCAGTGCGCCTGCAGCAATTGTTCGAGCACGGAACATACCAGCCTGAATCCTATCGACGTGGGCTAAGAACCAGCGAGTCCGTGAATCTATTTCATTGTCGAAAGAACGTGCATAAAGCACCTCCTTGAGGACCTGTTCATACTCCCAAATTGGAACGCCACCCTTGTGTGAGTCCAAGGAATCACTCGACACCCATGCAGGTGGAGCAGTTGATCTCCAACCATCAAGAAAACATCGTCTAAGTTCGATTCTCATTCCCGATATTCCATTTTCGATCCGTTCAATCGAACGATACCCTGCAGCTAAATCTTGCAATGCTGGCGCACGATGTTCGAGTGGTATCAATGCCCCATACACGCCATCACCAGGGAACAAGATGTGTACATCTTCGGGATTCGGTTTGGAATGAATGTCATTGAGAACCACGATGTTACTCAGGCTGAAGTTACGATGAGTCAAGGTTCCAACCGTACGACGACCATGAGGAGCACGCCATAATGTCGATGATTTCGTTCTATCCTCGAGGATTTTCAATCGCTCGTTCCATCGCTTCGCGACTTTCGTATTATCAGATATTTTCAGAGTAGATGAGTGGAAACGTCCGAGAGCAGCCCCACATTCTTCAATCAAGATTCTAGCCTCATCCAACTTCTCAGATTTAATTAGAGATTCAAGCAAATCAGCCGCATTCGGCCATGCTCCTAAATCACGCCAAAAAAGGAGCGTATCTCGACCTTCCCATTGGAAACCACCTTGCGCAACATACGGATTCCTGCCAATATGTTCAGACAACCTCCGGCCATGGCCATCATGATCGAAGGGGAGTATCTCAACCCGCCAAATGCCATCGCGACCACAATCCATCATCCCGATAGGGCCGAGCGGTCCTGATGTCCAATCAAGTGAGGTTGCAGTTCGCAAACACGTCGTATCGCCCCAAAGGTCATCCAATTCAGCCCATTGCTGCAATCCTTGTAGATCAGGGAGGCCCCCAGTCGGCCACAACATCACTATTGTCGACCAAGGAAGAGGCACTTCAAACGAAGTGAATCCAACGGGTGCATGCTCCGCAATTACCGGTTTAGTTGAAGTTGCGCCACGCGGAAACCAGAGTTCGCCAGTGACATCTGGGAACTCCATGGTCCGAGGAGAACGTCTCAATCCTTGAGACGACCGGTCAGAATCTCTGAGAGCGGAAGGATTGTTCAATGCCTCTCTCACGCCAATACAATGGCACAGGATCCATTGCCTCTGGCTGTCGACCTGGATGGGACGGTTATCCTATCTGATATGACTAAGATTAGCGCACGTAGAATCATTCTACGCCGTCCATGGTACATCCTTCTAATTCCATTCTTTGAGATTACCAAGGGGCGACCATATTGGAAGAAAAGAGTTGCCAATTTCATTTCGATCGATCCTGAGACCCTCGTATATCATGAGGCATTTGTGAATTGGCTAAAGGAACAGAAGAATACTGGGCGAGAAATTATTCTCGCTACAGCATCACATGTCGTTCAGGCTAATCCAATCGCAGAATATGTTGGACTATTCGATGATGTCATGGGGTCAGAGGGGACTGTCAATCTCGGCGGGAAATACAAGGCAAAGGCATTGGTTGAACGCTACGGAAAAGGCGGATTTTCCTATTGTGGAAACTCCAAAGCTGATCTTGAGGTATGGCCGGATGCCGGGGAAATTATCGTTGTTAATCCGAGTCGTGGTGTTCTTTCTGGTCTTCACAAAGATCCCGATATTCTGTTTGAATGAGTTCTGATATCAGCGCGAGGAATGAAATCCCAAACGCATCTCTCAAGGAAGGAGGGGAGAACATGGGCTGGCTTGGTCGACTCCTCGATAGAACTGCAAAGTTGCTACTCTCCTTCAGTATCATCCGAGTACCTGCACGCTGGTTAGCGAACTCGAGATTCGCGTGGAGTTTCGTATCTAGAACAGATCGTGTCCGCGCCAATCGTCTCCGAGATCGTGTCAAAACGGGAGAAATTCCCCAACATGTGTCAATCATCATGGATGGTAATCGACGTTTCGCTGAGAAAGAGGGAATTGAATCTTCAACAGGTCACCGATATGGAAAGCAAAAACTGGAAGAGGTAATGGATTGGGTCCTCGATCTAGACATCCCCTATCTCACAGTGTATGCGCTGAGTACAGAGAACGTAACCAGTCGAACGGGGGAAGAGCTCGAGGTTTTGTTTGATCTTTACGTCGAAGGTTTGCGAGAGCTCCTTGAGAACGAGCGAATATATTCGAATCGTGTACAGGTTCGTGTCGCAGGACACAAAGAACTGCTCCCACCACGAGTACTTGCGGCGATTGAAGCGGCAGAAATGGGAACGGCAGAACATGACGGATGTGTGTTCACAATCTGTCTTGCCTATGGTTCACGGGAAGAAATTCTGAAAGCTGTTCGTAGCATTGCTGAGGACCACGCTGCTGGAGAAATTTCTCTAGAAGATATCAATCAAGCTTCAATCTCTAATCGGCTTTACACCGCCGGCCTACCTGATCCGGACCTCATCATTCGAACCTCTGGTGAAGAGAGAATCTCCAATTTCTTACTATGGCAAGCAGCGTATTCTGAGCTCTACTTCACCGATGTATTTTGGCCATCTTTCTCTAAGTCGGATTTCTATACGGCCATCGAATCCTATCAAAATAGACGACGGCGATTCGGTGGGTGATTTCATGACCGAACGCTGTGAAACCTGTGGTAATGACACTTGGCCGAAGCCTTCGCTTGCTGTAGATGCTATCGCAACTCGAAAGGGTGAGAACGGAATGGAAGTACTACTGATTAGACGTGGCAATAATCCTTGGAAGGGGGCATGGGCCTTTCCTGGAGGATTCGTAGACGAAGGTGAGGACCCAAAAGATGCAGTGCTAAGAGAACTTCTTGAGGAAACTGGAATAAGTGGACATTCTCCCCGAATTAATACTGTAAGAGGAGACCCAAATCGAGACCCTCGTAAGCATATAGTTTCAATTTTCTATTTCGTTGAAGTCGACCCAAAATCAATACCAATCGGTGGGGATGATGCCGCTTATGCAAATTGGGTGGGGATTGATGTCGCCACCAACGAAGGGATGGCAGGAGACCATCTCGATGTTCTACTCAATATTTGATTAGGCAATTGGACCTAGTTCCTTCTCAAAGAATTCAATGATTTCTGTTTGAATCTGAGAAGGTCTGCGAATCTCAGCCATCGCTTCAATCCAATCACGAGCAATTCGATCAAATTCATCAGACAACGTACTTCGCCACCGAAATAGCAAATCAGGACGGCGGATTTCTAATTCATCTAGGAAACCACGTTCTGCTTTGGAAATAAGGAATGTTGGCATGCCATGGATTACCGCTTCTGCTGCCGTCGTAGTAGATCCAGTGAGAACTCCGTCAAACATCGCAATCTGAATAGGCATATCCCACACGCCATCTGTTGCTTCAACAGCTGATTCCTTAGTGTGAATGAAGTGAACTGGAAGATTTCTAATCCAATCTTGATAATTGATTATCTCATCTCCATCATGAATTCCCCCTCCAATTATTCGTCGATGAAATACGATTGGAGCGGCGGATCCATCATCGGTCATTCCTTGAATAGATTCATGCAGTTGAGCAATTGCTTGATTTCTTATCGAAATTCCTTGTTCTGTATCGATGTACAAATCTGGAAGAATTTCCGGATAACACTTCACCCGACTATCAGTAAAAATCCCTGTAGAGGCTTCCTTTCGCCATGATTTAGGAAGAAGAATACTTGTTGCACCACGTAAGGCAAGACGATGGGCAATATGATTCGATTCAGTATCTGAAATGTAGATTCTTTCCTTGCGCTTCTCTCTCTTAGCAGCAAGAATCTCCAATGATGCACCTTTGACAACAATTCGATTCACTGAAGGGTATTCACGAAGAAAAGAACGGACTGCTTGAATCCGCTTTCTTGCAAGAAATAGGCGTCTAAATCGACCAATGCCTGTACCTACTGGTCGATCAACCCACAAATGAGGACGATGAGGGAGATGCCCTTCCCTCGCACGAAACATCGCCTGAACCTCGGGTCGAGAAGATAGAACGATAATATCCGATTCATGGCCACCTCTGATGAAAGGCGCGAAGAATTGGAAATGTGCTGGATGATCTATCACCCAACATGTCGGAATTGTTCGACTCACGTCCCTCGGAGGGACCAATGCCGAATCAAGAGAACGGAAACTATGCAGAGTTATTCCTCTTCATCGATAGTTGTTGATTTTCTCCGTTTGAAGAAGATAAACGAGGCAACGGCGATTATCAAGACAAGTGTACCTTGTACTATAGGAACAATGTAACTGAATGTGACTTCAACTATTGGTGCTGAACAATCTGGAACTCGTGCTGATTCTAAATCTGGTTGAAATGCAAGAGGACGACCATCCAAAGCAGCCTCACCATTTGGAAGAGGTACTTCGAGATGAGTTAACGCTGTGACTGCAACATCCACTACTACTGAACCATATATTTCACCAGCAACTGTTTCTCCTCCTCGTACCATCATGAAAGTAGTTAGATCCACTACAGATGATGATGCACTATGGCCTCTCAGAGTTGATCCTCCACCGCCATGGTCGCTTGTAACGATAACAAGCCAATCCTCTCCACGAGAAATTCGCTCATCGAGAACGTCAAGCAATTCAGCAAAGCGATCATCAGCGAGTTTTACTGCATCAACATATTCCGGAACATCTGGTGAGAATCCATGGACATGTCCAGCATAATCGGGATCGTCATAGGCAACAAAAAAGAGATCTAAGTCAATATCTTCTCTGAGGATTTCTACTGCTCTTTCATGGACTTGAGCATCCTCATCATAACGCTCTTGGATATCAGCAATTCCAGGCCCAATAATCAAGTTTGAAATTGGTTCCCAGTAAACCAAGCTTGCGGTTTTTAGGGAGGAATCATATCGCTCAACTCGATCTATCAGATCTAGGTGCTGATCCAATTTATGGTTATCAAAACCGTTGCCCATTACACCATGGCGATCACACCATACGCCAGTCAACATACTTGACCAAGATGGCCCTGAAATAGAAATTGGCCCAACATTAGAATCGTAAGTCCATGCACCTTCAGATGCCATGCGAGCAAGACCACTCTCATCTCTTGAAGCTGAAATTTGAGCAACGTCTGAACGCACGCCATCTATTCCAATTACCATCACTCTAGGTGCTGTGGAATTTTCGATTGTCTGAAGGAGTTCATCAAGGGGATCGAACGATGGAGAGTTCTGTGACAAATCCTCAATAGGAGATGCTAACGATGTTGGTGAACTAGATAGCAAGAGGAGGAGGATTACAAAAGTAGCACATAACGCCCTCATGCTCCTTTGCTCAAGACCATGAAATATGTATTTTCACACTTATTGATTAGAAATTAAGGGAAGGAGCGTTGATGAGCCACCAAGATATGTGATGTATCATGGTGAAGGAACGTATTGACACAGGTGGTAAGGTCTTCGGGCCATATAGTCCTGGAGTGAAAGCGAATGGAATCATTTGGTTAGCAGGACAAATTGCTCCAGAGGCCGGTGGAATTCGTGAACAAACACAAGCAAGTCTTGACAAAATCGATGCTCTATTGGCTGCTGCAGGTGTAACTAAGCACGAGGTAACCTTCGCTCAAGTTTTGCTAAACGACATTAATGACTTCACTGATATGAACGAAATATACGGCGCTTGGCTGGATGGTGTAGAGATACCCCCGGCACGAGCCGCATTTGAGGCCGCCGCATTGCCTGGTGGAGCTGCAGTCGAGATTGTCATCCAGGCATACGATGACAAGAGCTGTGCGTGATTATGCCTGGTTCACCATACATCGATGAAGTAGAAGGGCTACTAGATTGGAGACATATTCTGTCTACTCTTTGTCTAGTTACCATTCCGTTTACAGTGCTAGGTTGGTACTTAGGTGGAAGTATTGGGACAATTACTGGGGGTGTGATTGCATTGATTGTACTTTGGACTCTCAAACAGGTCATTGGAGGGAAACCACTACGACCATCGCCCGACCATCACGATGTATGACGTGGGCAGTACACTGCTTCAAGGCCTACGATATCCGAGGGATTGCATACGAAGAACTCGATGTATCCTTCGCAGAACGATTAGGTAGAGCATTAGCGACGTTTCTCGATTGTTCGGCTCTCGCAGTAGGACGAGATATACGGGAATCCTCTCCTGAATTACACGCTGCATTTGTCAGAGGACTGATGTCAAGTGGCGTAGATGTTCATGATCTCAGTATTTGCACTACTGGAGCGCTCTACTATGCAACTTCTAGCCTCGAAGTAGATGGTGGCGTGATGATTACCGCGAGTCACAACCCTCCAGAGTATAATGGATTCAAGATGTGTAGAGGAACTGCAGCGATGGCGGGATCCGAAATCCAAGAACTACGAATGGTGTTTGAAGATGGTGATTTTCGTACAGCAAATGACGTAGGAAATCATATCCTACTCGACGATTTTACCAATCAACATCTATCAGCAGTAATCTCTGCTGCCGGAAAAATCTCTCGTCCAGTCAATGCTGTAATTGATTCTGCAAATGCCGTTCCTGGCCCATTCATGGTGACTCTCGCTGAGATGCTAGGGTCGACAGGCGAAACAATTCACTGCCAATGGGACAACACATTCCCAAACCATCCACCCGATCCTACTCGACCAAAAAACATGGTTGATCTCGCTGAAGCAGTCGTGGCAAGTGGAGCTGAATTTGGCGTAGGCGTTGATGGCGATGGAGACCGAATTGGAGTCGTCGACGAAAGAGGTCGATTCATCCACCCTGATCGCTTACTAGCTGTCTTTGCTGAAGATGTACTAAGCAATATCCCAAAGAGTGCTTCGGAGGAAGCACGCACTGTAATCCATGATGTCAAGTGTAGCATGGCACTTGAACACACAATCCGTCAAAATGGTGGCATTCCACATATGATGAGGACTGGTCATTCGTTCCTCAAACAAGCCCTTAGAGAAATGCCACAATGTCCCTTAGCAGGCGAGATGTCTGGACATTTCTTCTTCCATGATCGATGGAATGGATTCGATGATTCCCTCTACGGATTCGCTCGTCTTGTAGAGTTGGTCGCTCGTCGGCTTCCGAATCGTGAACCCTTCTCATCCCTTTTCGATAATATTCCAGATTTCCCATCCACAGGAGAAGCAAAAGTACCACTATCTGGAGAAAGATTTGCGACAATGAATGCAGTCAAGGAAGCCTTCGCAGATTTGCAATCAAATCAGGCCGATGGTGTCCGTGTTCGCTATGATGGACACCTCGGAATTGATGCTGGTTGGTTCCTTTGTCGGCCCTCAAACACTGAACCAATACTAGTGATGCGTGCAGAAGCAGATAGCGAAGTTGGCCTATCTTCTATCCGTGAAGATGTTACACGTCGAATCGGACACATGATTGATTTGTCTCTATTTCATTCAGCTTAAGGTGTTAGAATATGGAATTAACAATGGCAGGAGCATATCTTGGGATGGCAATGGTACTAATCGCCTTTGTAACCGAAACACGAGGTATGGTTTCTAGTCGCTCTATGGGATATCTCACACTAATGGGAGTTGGCGAAGTTCTACTGACAATTAGAGCAACAATAACTGGTGAATGGCCATTTGCAGTATTGGGAGCAATTTGGGCCTTCTTTGCTGCATGGTCAATATTCAAGCCACCGGCCAATTAATTCCAACCGATTTGCTTAATCGAAAGGTGTCAGTCCACGCGACGTCGCCACTGTAGCTTAGCTGGTAGAGCACCTGATTCGTAATCAGGAGGCCGGGAGTTCAAATCTCCCCCGTGGCTCCAATTCACTTCATACCGAGTTCTTCAAGTTGAGACTCAAATAAGGAAGCAGATAATTCCAGAGAGGCAATCACTGGCATGGGTTCGCCTGCGAGCATAGTAAGACAGGCTCCTCCTCCTGTACTATTGTGATTGACCCGATGAACCATCTTTCTCTGTGAGATCAGAGCGCTTGTATGGCCACCTCCAATGATAGTAAATGCATTCGATTCACAAATCATGTTCAGTACTTCAATAGTACCAAAGGCAAACTGTTCTTTCTCAAAATACGAAGCAGGACCGTTCCATAGGATACATCCTGCATTACGAATCACTGAATGAAGTGATTGAAGAGTCGAAATTCCGATATCATAAATTGGAGCAGATGATGGTAATTCTTCGAGAGAAATAGCAACACGTCGTCCATCTATTTCAACAGCAAGATCCACTGGAAGTAAAATTTGTTCGCGGAATTCCTCGATACATCGGGTAGCATCTTGGAAGGTCGAATCGAAGGCATCACCTAGAGAATTCTGAATGAAGGATTCATTGCCTTGACCGAGTCGATAGCCTGCAGCCCAAAGCATCAAATTACCCACAACACCAACTGGCACAATTGTATCTGCAACACCTTGATCAAGAAGATTAAGCGCAATTTTCAATGAATCATCACATTTCGCACCACCTAGGATGACAACATACGGCTTTGGAGGATTATTGACGGCCTTAGAAAGTGCATGAATTTCCACCGACATCAAGTCCCCTGCAAAGCAAGGAAGAGAACGTGAAAAACCGGATAAAGTGGGTGAATTTCGATGTGCTGCTGCAAAGGCGTCTGTGACATAAGCATCGGCCACAGATGAAAGATGTTGGACAATTTCAGATTCATGAAGTGCATTGAAGTCTGCTTTCTTCAGGTCATTTTCTTCCGACCATCCTCGTACATTGTCAAGGAGTATCATGTCACCCTGATTCATCGAACGAATTTCATCCAATGCAACATCACCACAGACATCCGGAACGAATCGAATATGTCGGCCAAGTAGACGCCCTAAAAGATCAGCATGAGCAGACATATCAGTGAAGTCTGCGAGGCCTGGACGACTCTGATGAGCCAGAATCACTACCTTCGAATCAGCAAGACGTTTTAGGGTAGGAAGTATTGCTCTCAAACGACTATCATCGAGGAATACTTTAGTCTCAGGATGGAGAGGTGAATTGATATCTACGCGAACAAGTACAACCTTTCCAGTGAGGCGGACCATATCGAGCGTCAGCACGCCCGCCATGTAACTCCGACGGATGTTCCCCATATGGGGTTTCTTTCAATCGATAGGAGTTGAAGGCGAACCGCTTTGGTGCTCAAGCCAAACCATCTGGGTGATGTGGGACCCTAGGGACCTTGTTGGCCCAGATGGCGAAGACTGGCGTGTACCTCCTACGGAATTGGAATTTCGACAACAAAAACTCATCAAACAAATGAACACATTGAATCTTGAATCAATTTGGATTAACGACCCCGTCGATCTTTACTGGATTGTAGGAAATCGTCAGGCTGGAGGAGTCCATGTCCACTGTGACGGAGAGGTTGTCCAATACGTCCGCTCATCCCTAAAGAGAGCAATTTACGAATCTGGAGAAGATAATTCCCCACACAGAGTCGAAACGCATCCAAGGATGGCTGCATTATCCAATACCCTTGGAACTATCCCGGCACTACAACTGGGACGAATGCCAGCTAATGATGCAGCATTCATGCAGAAGCAATTAGGCGATGGTGGAGATTGTACCCGGCTTCTCTGGAATCTACGTGAGATCAAGACAAAGTGGGAAATAGATCGGATGCGAGAATGTGGTGAAATCCAACGAAGAATGTTCGAAGCTATCGATGAACTTGGCTCCGCCTTTGGAGAAGGAATCACCGAGATTGAATTGGCAGCTGCTGCCGATGAAGTCAGCCGAGCAGAAGGATTCGGCGGGTTGATTCGTATGCGAAAATGGCCAATGGACTGTGATCGTGTAGTGATTGCCAGTGGTTCCTCGGGTGCAATCCCTTCGTACTTCGACAGTGCAATCGGGGGAGCCGGAACCCACCCAATGGCTGCCCTCGGTGCAGGACATAGACGGATACAGAAGGAAGACCCTATACTCGTGGACATAGTGCACGTGCACCGTGGTTACATTACAGATATGACCCGAATGTTCAGTGTATCTGAGCCAAAAGCAATCTGGAAAGAGAGACTCGAAGATATGGAGGAAATTGCAGCAGCGGTACGCAATGCAATTTCAGGTGGTGATACTTGTGAGGTTGCCTGGGATATAGGTCAAAACATGGCGAGAAACATGGGATATGATGAACACCTAATGGGCATGCCACCAGAGCAAGCTCGCTTCCTTGGCCATAGTATTGGATTAGAACTCGACGAAACTCCGGTTGTCGCTAAAGGCTTCGATATTCCATTAGAGGTTGGCGGCATCATGGCAATTGAGCCGAAGGTTATCTATCCTGAAGGGGCTGTCGGAATCGAGGACTGTTGGGTACGCAATGAAGATGGTATGGAGTGCTTATCCAGTGGGACTGCGTTCTCATCATGGTCCGTTTGGTGAAATTCAAATCAGAATGGCGATACTTGAAGTGCTTCGATTCATCACTCTACAATATGGCGAAACCTTGGGCTCCATCACATATCGCTGAAGTCGCTAAAGGGCTTGGTATCGATCTACGAATTAGTGGTGATGTCAAAACCGCACTTATTCCGATTCTTGAGACGGAACTTCGTCGAATCACAAAAGAGATGGAAGATCAGACATTAGAAGCTGACCCCGATCGAAAAACGCTTGATGACCCAAGTCGAACCCGTCTCGGCTTCAATAGAACCAAGGGAATGATGAGTGATAATCTACGTCGAGTTGATTCTGTCGCTGCGGCTGCTACAGTTTCTGCCAATGAACGGTTAGAAGCATATCTACTCCACCTCCTTCGAATGGCATCTCATGTGGCTGCACGTGAACGGGTTGGAACAATCAAAGATCGGCACCTCGAAAAGGCGCTAGAACAGTTAGGCCATAGTGCTACTGAAATTTCCTCAGACGAAAGTCCAACGATAGTCGAAGAAGATCCCATCGCAGAAGCAATACAACCCGGAACTGGAGGGGTACTATCTCCAACAATTCTTCGAGACATGAGTCGCAGATTCGGAGGGCTTCCTCTAGACAACGATGCGCTTGAAGAGTTGCTGCTTGTCTACTATGATCATGCTGCAGAAATCCAACTTGATCTTCAAGAAAACCTGAATGCTCCCGGTCGTGTAATTGATACTCTCGACCGTTTCCAGACACTTGCAATGCTTGGCTGGATGAGACGAATGTTACGTCATGCTGGTGAACGGGCGCGAGAACAGAACGCTCGGAAAATTAGTTGGGAACATATCGACCATATCGACCCATGGGACTGAACGGAGGCTAGACTAGATGTCAATGCGACAGAAGAGGCTACAACGCCGAGTCCTCAATGTCATTCGTGGATGGAACGATGCACACGGCACTCCACTCCAGAACTTGGTTGAGGGTATGGAAATTAGCGATGATGCTACCCTAACTCTCCATGTCTGTCCATCTCGTCCACACTGTCCATGTTGCCTATATGACCTACAAAATCTACGAGAGAATTTACTCAATACCAAAGGAGTCGTAAGAGTCCAACTCGAAATTGTCGGCATCCCGGATGCTTCTCGATGGACTCGGACATTGAATGAAGAATGAGTGGAGAAAATTCAGTATCTTACTCCTCTGCTGATTCATTTCCCCAACGTCTCAGATGTCTTTTTTCCACCTCGTCAAGTTTGCTTCGAACTCGAGAACCAAGCCACCAAATAGCGATACTTAATGCAATTAAATCGAAAATAAGGAAGGCAATTAGTAACGGCTCCATCATCATCAACTCACAACGGAGGGATCACATCAATCTCGCATGAGATGATTACACGTCCAATACATGACAAGATTGCACCATCTGCCACAATATCCTCATCCAATCCTGGCGGAGTTGGGTCGAGGCCTACTAACTTACCACTAACAAGACGCATCATACAGGTGCCACAAGTTCCGGATTTACAATTCGAAGGTACAGAAATACCAGCTCTATGTGCAAGATCTAGAAGCGTTTCATCGATTTCCGCTTCGATAGTGGCTAATGGAAGTGCTGCACGACGGAAGCGAACCACCGGCTTGGACATCCGGTCGCCTCATCGATCTTCCCAACGAGTCCAGCGTCCAGTCTGCTTGTTGAAGTAAAGGCCTGCCTTCTTCATCCACTTGTTGAACTTCGTTGCACCAGCACCAGTACTGATAATGAAATCCTCGCGATGCTCTTGAGCCTGAATATAGCCGTGAACTGCAAGCGTTTGATCAATCCACTCATCGATACTCATCAACCCACCTGCGATGGAGGATTCTTCGACTGCGGCAACTGCCTCATCTGCACTTGCACCGGTCGCCTCAAGATCAGCCCGTAGCATATCAGCCACCGAAGGAGCACGATCAGGTGCAGGTGGTTCAAAATGAGGCATGCGAGGAGGGGTGTCAGAAGAGATCGTGATTGAGTTCGCTTCGAGAGTTCCTTCTACAATCTTAGCCATAGGTGCAATGAATTCATGGCCACAATCCCAACAAATGAATGAGAAATTATCAGAATCATCGAGATTACGATTGCCACCTGCAGGTTCCATCTCTTCATTACATTCTGGACAAGCATGGAAGATCATAGATGGAACAATCTTCCTTCGGAAGTCCACAATATCTTGTGGTGTTCCAACGAGTTCTAACATCTCGTGATCTCGAGCTGCTTCAAGTCCACGGGTCTCGAGTTGATCCCGAAGTTTGTTTCGCTGCTCGTCCTTGGTCTCATTATCGTGATTAGACTCAATCTTCACAATGAGTTCAATCGTCTTGCCCAGTCGATTCATGATTGTCTTCTGAGCGCGGAACTGCTCAAGACGTGCTAAACGACGTCGTTCTCTATTCTCATTAATTTCCGCGATAACATCCTTCTGCTGACGCTTAAACCGCTGCTCGTCAATGCGATCCATTTCCTTCTTCTCAGCGAGAACCTCTGCAAGGAACCGCTGACGGCCCGCTTCGCGTGGACCAGATTGGACCGCTGTGACTACACCCTGAGCAATCTCCGACTTGAGACCATAGTTCTGCTCAAGTTGTTCTTGTGTGAGCTTTTTGATTTCCCCAATCTTAAGCCCTGCATCCGATAGGATATCAGCCGTGTTTTCATCAATCCCACGACGTAGAAGTGCGAGATATGTGTCCTTCTTTGCCATATTCCCACCTACTTCTCACACGACCTCATTTGAATGGACTCAATGACGCGAATCCCAGCCGCGCATTTCACCCGAGACGGGTGTTCGCTATCAATCCGACGCGAAAAATGGTGTTTAATCGGGTTCGAAAGCCTCGATTTCCATAGTCAAACGTATCCAATCATCTGGAGAGAGAAGATCAGGTCGAGACTCAACGTCAATTTCAGTGGTATCTAAAACAGAATCAATTGCATTCGACCATCGTTCACGATACCATCCTGGAATACGATTGAGACGCTTTGGTGAAGACTTGAGCATGCTTCTAACCTTACGACGACGTTGAGAAAATACATGTTTTACAATTAATCTGTGAAGACGATGATTCAGATCTGGAGGCAATGCTTCCCTCCTTGGAACAAGGCAGGCAAGTTGAGAATGAACTCTAGGTGATGGAACAAAACAATGAGGAGGTACAACTGGTCCAAGATTTACTTCCCAATCGAGGGCTGTATTCAGACCGAGTGGACCTACCGAATCTGGACCTCCAAGCATAGCGAGCCTGTGCGCAAACTCTTGCTGTAGTAGAAGAACAACACAAGCTACAGAAGATGCTCCCGATTGACTACGGATTTGATCAATAAGTGGGCTGGAAATTTGGTAGGGAATATTTGCAACTATGTGAGTTATGTCTGGCCATTTGACATTCAGCGCATCGCCTTCAATTAACTCAAGGCGACCTGTCTCAACCTCTTCAGCGAAATTGCGATTAAGGTGGTTAATTGCCTCTTCTTCGATTTCAATTCCAATGACTTGGGCTCCAGTCGAAAGAAGATGTAACGTTAACGAACCGGGGCCTGGGCCAATCTCAAGAACACGGCTATCAGAACTGAGTGGATGATTCGCTTGAGCACACATCTGGATTGTTTTGCGAAGAACCGAATCATCGTGGAGATAATGTTGTCCAAACTCTCGATTAGCCCTACTTCGGTCAAGTAGGAGATCTATCAGTAGACGTGCGTCCACGTCATTCATTACAACGCTCACCCAGCCCGGATGAGCATGTTGAGAATATTTGGAAGCATGCCCGGATCACCAAGCTCTTCGTTAAGGCGGATTGCAAGTGCTTCTGCAGTATCAAAACCTGCAGCTTCATCAATAGATTTGAAGTCTGACCAACCCGCTCGACCACGTTTCTTCACCATGTCCTGAGCCTTAGAAGGGCCAACTCCTGTGAGCAGTTGAAATGCATGCATCTTTCGATTGATGGGGCCGCCACGGTTGTAGAACATTAGGAAAACCTCAGGATTTTCCTTGATGATATCTGTGAGAATACCAACGAGTTCACCTTGTACCGTACTGGATAAATCACGGTGACGAAGCAGCCCGACAATTCCTTCGCCATCTGTCACTGTAATTCTTTCACCAAAGCTACCACCTCGATAGCGAATGAGGTAGAGGCCTTTCTCAGTAATTGCATGAGTTACACCAGGGGCAACACCCTGGGGAGATTCATCGATTATTCGGATGACCCATTCCCCGCTCAAATCGGGACCGCCCGGTGTAGATTGCATGTTCCTCGGGCCTCCAATGCAGTTCCAACTCAAGTGTGTTGTGCTAAGAAACACGATCAAATCGTCTGCTTCACGTGTGTAATGATTTGCTCAATCTCGGATTCACTGACTTGAATCCTGAATGGAGCTACGATTACACGAATCTCCGCAGGGGTCTGCGGACGAATCTCTGCAATCTTAGAACGGATGAAATCGTTGTCTGCGATACTATCAACATCACCGAGCGCTTCATGGAGTTGGCCATGGACCTTAGATGAGGTTGCACTACCTCCACGGTTATTACTTGCTGCCCACTCTGCATGCTCCATCGCCATCTGCTGCTCACGAGATTGTTCTTCGCGTGAATCGTTCGCAGCCTGAAGAAGGTCGCGTACAGTAGCGAAATCGATGTATTTCTTTTCCGACATAGCAAATCATTCCGTTGGGCGTAGGTGCTCGGGTCGAGCGATGACCGACTTTCTCTTGTTCTTGTCTGTAAACTCAACAACATATGCACGGCCTTGTTTTGCAACAATCGTGCCGGTCATCCCTTGGAAGCGGCGATGCGGCATACCACTCTGCTGACCACCATCGAGAACGATGGAAACACGATCACCTTCAGCGTATGGATGCATGATACGGCTGATATTGACGCGACCACGCTCACTCTTGGAACGCTTCAGAATACGGCGAGTACCTTGGCGGGTTCCGTGTGTTCGACGCATGGCAAAGCCTCCTCAGGGATTCGGGCGACCGATGCCGCATTCTTAAGTCCGTCGCACAACGTAAATGGTTCCTTCAACGGACATACGCTCACTCTGCATGGATTTCGAGAACATCTAACCAAAGCACTTCGCATGCTCGCTCAAGTACTTCAGCTACGGATGGCGTGGTTCGTCCATCGTCCGAATGAACCATTTCTTTGACATACGTACCAGTTTGACAACGGACATCAAACTGAATCTCTTTGTCTTCAACAACTACATTCTCAATTGAAACAAGTTCACGTTTACGGACGAGGTCTGAACGACGATGTGCAACACGCTTTGGTGTTCTCTGTTCGAGCATTGCACCACTAAGTGAAAGGATTCTCTGCTCGGCATCATCCTGATCTATCGGATCACCTTCAATTTCAAATCGTATACGATAGGATTTTTCGGCCTTTGTCTCCTTTATGCGTGCTACCTCCGGACGTGTTGATTGCCGAAGTTCGTCGACCTCAACGAGGCCTTCAGCACCCACTGCAATCGATTTGAGTAATTCTTCAATATCCAATGTCCGCTTTTTGGGTTGCTTCACTTCAATGACAAATGGGCGCCCACGACCTAAACATCTGACATCGATATCCTCGCGGCCCATGCCGTGGAAACTGGTATCACCTGCCTCCAATGACTGGCGAATAGGTTCGCCGACGAGATCTTGGACTGAATGCCGGTACTGCAAACCAGTCATTTCACAAGATTCACAGCCACCTTTACGTCCCTTACAGGAACGACAAGGCCAACGAGTCTGAGGTACATCGCGAGACATCTTACGATACCTTCCATAAAGGAAAACAGGGCGTACCTCTGCCTTCACACGAAGGGTCAGAGAATCAACTAAAATCATAACATCAGGGACCTCTTTTACGAGAGTTACTTCCTTCATCTTCTCCTTTAGAGCGAGTTCAACAGCAGCAGCGAAAGACGCTTTAAGAGGAGGTGCACCACGGGCACCAAATCGCTTCCGAAGGTAATCTTCCTCCTCGACTAACTCTTTGCTAATGTGATAGCCCATTTGAAGAGAATTGAATTCTACACCTTCTGTCTCACGTAAAATTCGTACTACAATGTTCTGAATATCGTCGAAGAGATCCTCACAGAAAGGGCAGTAATCAGTACTGATTTCAGAAAGCATCGAATCACGCTCGATAGCGTCAGCTCGTATGCGAGCCCCATGTTCATGTGTAGAAAGTCCTCCTTCGTTCAAACGACCGCCAATTCTAGCAAGACAATGATCACAAGAGCCGAGACGGATTATGTGACGAATTCCCATAGGAGCAGGGCACGGTGGTGCTTCCATATCACGAAGCGATGGAGTATCATCCTCGAAATCATCCTCGTCATCAAGTTCTATGTCGGATTCTTCTGATTCGTCAATAGGTACCAAATCTTCCCATGGATCGATGGCTCCGCCGTAACCTGCTGAAGCATAGTCAAGCCATTCATCCTGGTCGTCATCAGTCATCAAATCGCCTCCGCACTACGGGTGGACCCGCAAGGTGGATAGTCAAAGCGTAGGTATTCTGTGATTTGAGGCTTCCTTCAGTAGTCGATATCTAATCTGCCAAGTGCAATGTTCGTTATGTGCTCAAAAGACCATAACCCACTAGAGCAGCCACTCGTCCATTGGAAGCGAACGGCATAACGTCCAACTGGTTCAGCCTTTGGCATCTCAACTCGGAGACGTTTTACTTCCTCGGCGAGCCCAAGTCTTCTATGTGGGTCTTTCCAACGAGGACCACACTTAGCACACGGACACCATGCACGTAGTTCGTGGTAAGCAAGGGTAAACTGATCTCCATCGGCATATCGTAGAATGATAGATTCGTCTGAACGTTCGATTTCCTTCAATCGATCTGCCATACCTAATGCACCACCTATTCCGATTCCAATCCTTCGTCAGATTGTGTGAAAGCGAGGTAATCCACGATACGTAGGGCTGCAGGAGCAAGAATAAGTGAAGCAATGAGAGATAGGGAGATCATTAGAGCACTAAATAATCCAAATGTTGCAAAGAAGCCCATTGAAGATCGTGATATTACGATGAAACCTGTGATATCACTTAGAGCGGACCCTACTAAGGCGATTCCACTAGCTGCACCTACTGCCGAAAGCGCAGGTAAAGCATCGAGTCCATTGATACGTTCCTCTCTGAAACGTTCGACTACATGGATGACGTAATCAATTCCAACACCAAGAGACATAGTCGCAATAGCAACTGTAACCATATTCAAACCATATCCAAACCAAGCAATTGCACCGTACAACCAAACTACCACGATTAGAATAGGACCTGTTGTGAGAAGCGCAAGCGAAAGAGCCTGTCTCCCCCATATAGGTTCGATAATCAGTGCAAAGATACCCAATGAAAGTGCCACTTCAATTGGGATAGAGTCCAATAGGATACCAAGGGTAATCAGTCCACCTGCAAACATGAACATGCTCATCGGACCAACTAAAACTCGAGCCTTGCGATTCTGTATAGAAATGAGATCACGGACCCAGCCACCACGATTTTCTGGACTACGGAACCCCCACCATAGAGTGACCAAACAGAATAGAACACCCAGACCCAAGGATCCTTGGAGTTCTTCCTGCATACGCGAAGCTTGAACATAACGAGTTATTGGTGAACCAGTCTCAATCGTCCAAGTAATTGGATACGATTCATTGGCGGTCCCCCTGTCCACACGCTCCCGTAAAGGAGTAGCAGAAAGATTCTGTAACGGGGACAGATCACGATGTAATTCTTCAATCGCTAATTCAACTTGATCGAATTGCTCTGGCTGGCGTAGACCAAAACGGAGAACCATTCGATCGAAAGTTGCATTATTTCCTTCCTGATCTAACCACGGTTGAGATGGATTCAGTGGCTGACTTGGCTGAATAAAGTTGGATACAATGCTTGCAGGAACCATTGGGTATCCCCCACTCTCAGGAATACCATGCAGATACATGTGTCCAAAGAAGTAGGTTATACAGCCTCGATCTTCAAAATTGACGAATAGTTGAGTATTTCCTCTGTAAGGACAGTCAACCCCGTTCTCCGGTAACGAAGTATTCCATCCTGTGGTCTCAAATGGGGTAGAATTGTACCACAATGCGAATTGTGCATAATCCAACAATTCATCGATTGCAAGAAGTTCTACAGCTCCAGATGGTTCACGTGCAAATCGATCTGGATCCTCTGGACTCAATGTATTCATGTTGTATCTCAATTCTTTGACCGCATACAAGACAGCAGGATTGGTCAGATCACCCTCAACAAGTATCTCTGCAGGTTCACCCTCCTCTGCAAACCTCTCATTCACAAGTAGAACACCGGTAGCGAAATCTGATTCCTCATCGAGGAAGTCCTCAACTTGGAAGTCACCCTCTAAATTCATCATTGCAGGAGTCGCAATCGCAGTAATCAGAATGGTAAGTAGAACTACAACAGGGGCCCAAGCACCAGAGATACGAGCTGTAGCAGCCAGCCACGACTGGGGAACAAGACGAATGAGGTCAGTTGGTTCAGCCTGAAGGCGCCCACGGTCTCGAAGCCAACGATCTACATCTAGACGAAGTAATGGAACCCACAATCCGGTTAGGATAAAGGCCGCCATAACACCAAGAGCAGCTTCTAAGCCAAAGGAGCGGAGAGCTGGAATTCCTGAGAACATATTCGCCATGAATGCAGCAACAGTGGTTAACGATGTCAGCATGATTGCACGACCAACCCTGTTGAGCGAAATCATCGCAGCAGTCTCGGAACTACCTCCTCGTCGACGCTCCTCCTTGTATCGATGTAATGCGTGAAGACTGTCATCGATACCTAGAGCGAGAATGAGAATCGGTAGAAGATTTGAGAATTGAGACCGTTCAATCACTTCGAATCCGGTTCTCTCACCAAACAAAATGAGGAGACCAATCGATCCTTGCATCCAAACAAGGCTCAGCACCAAACCAATTCCTACAATCCCAACATCGGACCAGCGTCGAAGGCTGAACCATAGAAGAATCATGATTGCTACACCCATTAGAACGATGAGCCAAGCACTTGAGAGGAGTTCACGATTGACTTCAACGTTTGGCGATTCACCGATTAGTAATGTGGATGTGAATTGATCTTCATTTCGAATTAGGCGTTCAAGATCGAGATAGAGCCACTCTGTCGAACATGGATCCGCCCCATCAGCAATTCGATTGAGACAATATTCAGTATTGAGTGCTGGTGGATCTGCCTCAAAACCGAGACCTGAAACGGCATAACCCCAATCTTGTTCCGCATCACCCCATGAGAAAGTCCAACCATTAGCCAGCATTTTCTCTCGATCATATTGAATTAATAACCAAGCAGATCCAGCAGACCAGCGCCCAGGAATCCATTCTGCACCGACCCAATCATCACCATCTAGTGTCCCGTTTACAGGGCCGATAACTGGTGAATCTGAATCCGGAATAAATGCTCGATCATTGGAAAGCCAACGCAAGAAGGCTCCATTGCTGTTGTTGGCCATTCGATGAGCGGCAAGATCGATATGAGCCTGTGTAATGTTGGGATCGTCAAATGTAAGACATTCAAGTTCCCCGCAGTCCGTCCAATTCGTCTTTGGTGGTACATCTACAATGAAAATTCCATCCGCTTCTTTGCTAGGTTGTGTCAAAAGTGTCTCATTATTCATGAATGAGCGAAAGTTGTCAGGAAGGGATAGAACGCCATCTACTGGTGTCCCGGTTATATCCGAAACTAATGGACCGTAATAATCCGCAACATCATGCTCCTTAGCGATATTTGCCTTCCGTTCGAGTTCCTGCAACACAGTGAGATTCAGAATGCCTCCATCTGGTGATAATATTCCTTCGGCTAAGCCCGGATAGGCATACATTGTATCAGGATCTAGTGGACCTGTTGTATCCGGAATTAGAGTTGATTCAGTCACGGTGAAAATGAATCCTACAATTACTCCATTGCCTGTGAATTCGTCTTGGATGACTCGAGCGGCATCTAACTCCGGAGATTCAAGGTCGTACGATTCGATGTCTGCAGGAGTGAGACTAACTGGCAGCCCAGGTAGGACAAGTAACGTCATCAGACCAATGACAAAATGAGCCATGCGACGACGTTCAAACAAGGATTCGGCAAAGGCCGAAAATCCTGACATGACTCAATTACGATTTTCGCATAGATGAATACTCGTTAGAAGGCCATGACAAAAAACAGGCAATATGTAGGAAATTTACAATCCCAATGAACGAAGTCTCTCGAGGACTTCGATCATCTCTGGCGTTAGTTCACCTACATCTTCAATCGCTAGTTCAAGGTCTAGAGGACCCCCTTGCCACCCTTCTCCTGGAATCCTTCGTCTATCCCCAGGTTGACTACCTGCATCAATTTGCATACGTATGGTACGTCCTGATGGAGTATTGAATTCTACATTACCCCCTAGTAACATAGCCGTGTAAGGAACAAGTAACGTTTGAATCAAACGTTCTGATTCCCATCTTCTATTCTCTCCGGGATCAATTCGAACTACTAAGATTAGATCACCAGGTGCGCCAGTCGGGTGCTCATTACCCAAACCACGTAATCTAAGACGGTGCCCATGAGCAACTTTCTTCGGAATTGTCACAGTGACAGTACTCTCGCGGCGATGGACGCCTCGACCGTTGCATACCGGGCAACTAGAACCAGTACGGAATGTATTGCCATCACATCTCTTACAACGACGGAGACGACTAAGTTCGAACGGAACTTTACCTCCGGACTCTGCTAATGATGAGGTCACATCGATGCCTAGTTCAATGTCTATACCTCGTTTCGGAGATTCTCTAGGTACATCCTGCGTTCTACCTCCACGCATCATCTCGCGGAGCAGATCATCAAGACCACTCGGGCCCGGTCCTCCTCCAGTGAAACGAGCAAATTGCTCGGCCTGATCGTGTTCCCTACGTTTGTGTGGAGAACCTATGGAATCATAGGCGGATTGGATGGACTTGAATCGCTCCTCAGCTGCTGGGTCACCTGGATTACGATCAGGATGATGTTGCCTCGCAAGACGGCGAAATGCTCGCTTAATTTCAGCATCTGAAGCTGACCGATCTACGCCTAGAACCTGATAGGGGTCGCGACCGTCCATGCACCACCGTAGTAACTGTCCCATTTCAACAAGAACCACAGTCCCAACCGATATAACCAAGGAAATTATCGACGAACTATGCAAGAACACATTGAATTCGATCCGTCCTACACTCTGCTTACACTCGCCTGCTCACCGGGTGAAGCTGTAAATGTTGAACCTGGAGCAATGGTCTCTATGGCAGGAATGCAAATGCAGACCAAATCAAGCGGTGGTTTTCTCAAGGGACTCAAGAAAATGGCATTGGGTGGTGAATCCTTCTTCCTCAACACTTTCACAGCTGGTGCCCAGGGCGGCTGGATTAGCCTCGCTCCAGGCGCACCTGGAGATATCAAGCACCGTGATATTCAACCTGGACGTCAAGTTTTCATTCAAGGCGGTTCATACCTCGCCTCTACACCAAATGTACAGACTGATACAAAGTTTCAGGGATTCAAGGGCATGTTCTCTGGCGAATCAGTCTTCTTCATTCGTGCATTTACAGAAGATGGGCAACCTGGGCGTGCTTGGTTCAATTCCTTCGGAGCTGTCAAAGAAATCCCAATTCAACCCGGTCAAGTCATTACAGTGGATACAGGACATGTAGTTGCTTTCGATGATACAGTGACTTACGAAATTGGTAAAGTCGGCGGTATGAAGTCACTCTTCCTAGGTGGAGAAGGTCTCGTAATGCACTTTTCGGGTCAAGGGAGTGTATGGATTCAAACAAGAAATGTAGGAAGTCTTGCTTCCAAATTAATCCCCTTCCTTCCATCCCGTGGTAACTGAATATTTTCTGGGTGAAAGAAATGCAGAATCACATAGAATTCGATCCGGAATTTGCACTACTTACAGTAGCTGTAAACCCTGGCGAAACAATTCGTGCCGAATCAGGTGCCATGGTCTCGATGGCAGGAGTCGAAATGGAGACGAAGTCAGGTGGCTTCTTCAAGGCACTAAAGAGAAAGGTATTGGGAGGTGAATCGATTTTCCAGAACTACTTCACAGGCGGACCTCAGGGTGGCTGGGTAATGATAGCCCCTGGGACTCCAGGCTCAATCGTAACCAGTGAATTACAACCTGGCAGAGCTATATTTCTACAATCAGGTGCCTATCTTGCATCAACACCAAACGTGGAAATGTCTACAAAGTTTCAGGGTGCTAAGGGGCTCTTCTCTGGAGAATCCATTTTCTTTCTCAAATGCTACACTGAAGAGACCCCGGGGACTTTACACTTCAATTCATACGGAGCAATCAAACAGATTGATGTCCAGCCCGGTCAAGAAATCACAGTTGACACTGGCCATGTAGTTGCCTTCGATGAAGGACTCGAATATCGTGTCACAAAAGCAGGCAACATGAAATCCGCTATTCTAGGCGGAGAAGGCCTTGTGATGATCTTCTCGGGCCAAGGTAGATTGTATACTCAGACCCGGAATGCACAGGGTCTTGCCAATGTGCTTGCACCGTTCATACCAACTAGCAACAGTGGCGGATCCAGCGCCCTCAATATTGCCGGAGATCTCTTTGGTTGAGACCACATACTCAAGTCCGGTCGTTTCTTCCTTGAGTCATGGAGCCGCGGCGTATCACCTCAACTCGCCTCTTGACAGAGGCTGGTAGAATACATCGTGGTGATGTACTTCTCCACAGTGACGGATCATGGTCTGAAAGCAACGGAGACGAGGATGTCATCGAGACTATCGATGGTTCAAATCGTGTAATTACACGTTCATTCCAAAACTGGCATACTCACCTACCTATGATTCTCAATCGCAGTATGGGCGAAGGTTTGCCGTTGATGGAATGGCTACAAGCATCGATTTTTCCCACCGAACAGCATGTCACCAAAGAACTGATTGAGGTTGGTACGCGAGCTGCAGTTGCTGAACTAATCGCTACTGGGACAACTTTCGCTTGTGACATGTACCACTATCCAGATGCTATCGCTCCAGTAATAGAAGAAAGTGGGATCCGAGGTATCGTATGCGGACCAACAACTGATTGGCCTCCCTCATCTGAAGAATCGTCTGACAGTGGTGAGGCGCTAAAAAATCTCGAGAGGCTTCTTTCAGGAGAATCTCTAGCAGATGGAAGGGTAAGGTATGGGATAGCTGCTCACGCTGTGTACACTTGTTCTGAAGATACTCTACTCCGAGCAGCAGAACTTGGACGCAGATACTCAGCACCGGTGCACATACACACTAGCGAAACTAGGCAAGAAGTTGCAAACTGTCATTCTGAACATGGTATGTATCCCGTGGAATATCTGGATTCCATTGGATTCCTAGAGGAAGGCACTGTATGTGCACACTGCGGCTGGGTTACCAAGAAAGAAATGAGAATTCTCGCCGAGAAGAAATGTCATGCTGTACATTGTCCAATCAGTAATCAGAAACTCGCCTGCGGTGGCACGATGTCTTACCCAGCGATGAAGGAAGCAAACGTAGATGTCCGTCTCGGAACTGATGGAGCAGCCAGTAACAACTCACTAGACATGCGTGCTGAAGCAAAAGCAGCCAGTCTAATTCAACGTCATGACCATTGGGATGCACGAATACTCGACCCTGTCGAAACGTGGCAACTCGCAACCAAGGGAAGTCAAGATTGGATTACATGGGATTTGAACGATGTTCGGCTTAGACCCACTGGGCGTGATGATCGACGGCTTCTCGCCAATCTGATTTACAGTGGAGGACGTGTTCTAGATGTCTTTGTAGACGGGCATGCTATTCGACGTGATGGAATTACTCTGTCCATCGACGAGATTGCAGCCATAGAAGCATTAGAAATCGGTGCAAGAGAATACTACTCCAACATATAATTTGAAAGAGATTCTAGTATACTTCCAATAAGGAATATTCAAGCAGTTCCAACATTGAGAATTAATTACTGGGGAGCACTTGCTGAGAGGTCGCTTTGGCGACGACCCAAAACCTGATCTGGATAATGCCAGCGGAGGGAGAAAAATGGAACAAACACTTGCATACGGATTCCTGATTTTGACAATTGGAATCTTCGGATATATTGGATACAGAGCGACTGAAGGAAAGGATATCGAGGTTGATGAGTACCTTGCAGCTCGAGGTTCGCAAACCTCTGTGCGCGTTGCATTGAGCCTATTTGCATCAGGCATGGGTGTTTGGATTCTATTCGGACCAAGTGAGGTTGGCTATTGGGGAGGATTCTGGGATGTAACTGGTTACGCTGTATCAGCAGCAACTCCATTTCTTCTTCTCGCCTATGTCGGGCCAAGAATCCGTGCATCTCTTCCTGAGGGTATCACTCTGGCTGACTATGTCCGAGCGAGGTTGGGTAGGCCAATGCAGGTGTACGTCGGAATAATCTCAATTCTCTACATGTTCACATTCCTATTCGCTGAATTTACTGCCATTGGGAAGGCAAGTGCAATTCTTGGTGGTCTAGATCCATTGATTCCAATGATTCTAATCGCAATAGCAACCGCTGGATATACTGCTCTAGGCGGTCTTCCAGCATCGCTAGCAACTGATCGTATCCAAGCACTCATGGTAATTGCTCTACTTACTGGACTCGGAATCTTGCTGATGACCCAAGTATTCGGAGATGGAATCGGTGTCTGGGTAGACCAAGCAAAGGCAATCAATCCAGAAGATGAATGGAGCATTGGTAGCATGAGTTACATGGACTCATTCGCCTCCGGATTAGCTTTGGTTATAGCTATCACAGCAGCTGAAATGTTCTCTCAAGGTAACTGGCAACGTACCTATGCTTCTGAATCACCTGAAGCGCTACAAAGAGGCGCATTGATTGCCTCAGCGATGGTGTTCCCTCTTGTTCTCATTATGGGAATCCTTGGAACTATTGTTGCTGGCAGAGGTGCTCCAATGTTCGGAGATGTATACGACCCATCCTCTGCTTTCTTCATCTTAATTTCTGATGCTGGGACCCTTATTCTCATCCTCTTCCTTGTTCTAGCAGTAGCGTTGGTCTGTTCAAGCGCAGATACTTTGTTGAATGCGATTACTGCTTCAGTTGCGCGTGATTTATCCGATGGTCGAATGGAAATTTCCCATGCTCGCATCGCTACAATAGGTATGATGCCAGTTGCTGTTTATCTCGCAACTGGACCGACTGTGTTCGGATTTACCTTTGATGCTACAAGTGTATTCGGAATCTTTCTGTTTGCTGATTTATTGGCGGCCGCTACCGTAGCACCCGTTCTCCTAACCCTATGGAATCAAATCACATCTGAAGGTGCACTTGCAGGAGCATTTTCCGGATTCTTGGGTGTGATTATTTACGGCACATACACTGAGAACTTCATGAAAGGTGTCGAATATATCTACAAACCTGTAAATGAATACGGATTAGCAAATCTGAATGTATTCCTATCTGCACTGATTGCAAGTACTCTTGTAACTATTCTAGTATCAATTTACACTGGGTCAAAACCTTCAGATCCTGAGATTCAAACACCCGAAGCTATTGTTTTCACAGAATAGTAAATTATTCCTCTTCTGTAACATTCCTTGAACGGATTCGACGTGCTGGGATGCCTCCCCAAATCTCACCTGGTGGAATGTTCGTCCACTTTGGGAGAACTGCTCGAGAAGCGAGAACAGAACCGTCTCCAATCATACATCCCGGATTGATGAACGAACCCGAACCAATAACACAGTTTTTACCTATTCTAACGGGAGATAAAACAAGTTCACCTTTTTCGACAATGTGTCCGTTGATTGCTGCTCCACCGCCAATCACAGTTCGATCTCCAATGTAAACCATGAAACTGTCATTGATAGAAGTAGAATTCAATTGCGCGCCCTTGCCTACCTTGCAACCCATCAATCGGTAATAGAACGAACCGATGTAAGATGGGATAACTAGTCCTAATTGGTTGATGGCCATCCTGTGGAGAGCCCCTATCATACCCCATCGTATTGTTGTAAAGGACCTCAAAGGAACTCGACCCTCTGGGAGACGAGGCCTCAGAATAGCTCCAATCAATCCAATTTCCAGAAGTAGAAGACCGACCCATGCAATGTAACTCAAACCTGTACCAAAACCTAGGGCAACTGAACGAACCAAGGGATCCCAATTTGCGCTCTCCGTCCAGAGACATATCATACCAAAAATCGGTGGAATAAGAGCTGCTCCCCAAATAATGGCTGCGAGAAAAAAGAAAATTGTCGTCAGCACATGCTGAACGACATCAAAAATACGCAAGAAATCACTCTGCCTCTCTTGACTTGTTCATATTTCTCGCGTCTTCTGCCTCGGCCTCAGCAATACCTTTCTCGATATCTACGCGTGTGAAAAGTGCAGTTCCAGCAAGGATTACAGCGACAATTGTTAGAATCGCAACTCGATCATCAGATACTGCCACAGTCATTGCATAAACGAGAGGTCCAATGACTGCTGCTGCCTTCCCAATGAATCCAAAGAAACCAAAGAACTCAGTCGTTCTTGTCCGTGGAATTAGTAGAGAGAACAAACTTCGAGCCTGTGCTCCCGCAGTACCCATCACCATGCCCACCATCATTCCAAGGAAAACAAATTGCAATGTTACTGTCATGCCTAGTGGTCCCCAAAGATTGTCTCGCATGAACATCGCCCAACCGTCTAATGGGCCATCTCCTAAATTGGCTGGATGATTGTCACCAACAGATTGCTTTCCATCCTCAGGGCCACCAATGAATGAGAAAGAGAATCTGTGATTTGTATTGTTCAACATTAACGCAGTCATCTCGGATGCTTCCTCTTTTGTCAATGACATACGAGTATGATCTGTGTTTGAATTTGCACTCTCAATCGTTGTATCAGTAAGATAAGTGAAGTAAGTTTCTCGGAAAGCAGCGTCACCTTCACCATTCAAGGAAAACCAAGAATTCGCAGTGCAACAGGCCTCCTTATTGTATAGAACGGCGATGTCATACATGTCGTTATCCTCATCAAAATTGAACTGGAAATCATGGACATCGTGGTTATCTTCCATCGGTAAGGGAGCGAAACCAGTTGCAAGGATTGCAGCGACGCAATAGACCATAAGAGCTGAGCTGAGTACTTTCTTAGTGCCGAATCGCTCCGCGGCTCGACCTCCAACATAGGACATTGGGATAGCTACAAGATTCACGGTTAACAGTAGAAACATAACGGCTGAAGGAGGTAGACGAAGTACAGAATCTCCGTATGCGCTTGCCATTGCAGCAATTGTGTTTACACCATCATAGAATAACAAATATGAAACCAAAAATAGCGAAAGAACCGGGAACTTTCGAATTTCACGGAAGGTCGTAATCACTTGATTCACTGCAACCTTGATTGCATCACCTACACCGTCAAACTCAGTAGGATTCGGAATTTCAGGTTCTGGGGTGTTTCTGAACAGAGGGAGCCCCCAACCAAACCACCAAAGTGCCGATGTAACGAAAACAAAGCACATCTTCATGTTCAGAGAAACAGACTCAGGTAGTGGTCCAATCAGAACGAGTAAGTGCACAATTAGAATGAGGCAACCTCCACCAAATCCATACACATAACCAACTGAAGATACTCGATCCATCGCTTCACGTGGGGCTAAGTATGGCATGAAAGCGTAGTAAATCACATTCCCGCCTGCAAAACCAATATTTCCAATCACAATGAAAATTGCTAGCCAAATATAGGCAGTATCGCCCATGAAAGGAGCCAATCCCATGAGAGCAGTGAAAATTACACCAACAATCGTGTAAACCCAGAGAATCTTCTTTTTGATGGGTACACGATCAGCGATTACACCTAGGATTGGGCTACAGAGTGCAATAAACAAACTAGAGGCTGTGAGAACGAGAGAATAGTAGGAAGCACCGGTTATATTTGCACCAAAGAATTCGGTGCCACCACCAGTAGCAGTATTGAACAAGCTTGCAGTCAGCATTGGAGCGACTACTGTGACTACTGTGAGAGCAAATGCCTGATTTGCAAAATCGTAAAGATACCATCCCTTGAGGGCCTTTTTCTCCTCAGGAGACATGTCTTGAAGTAACGCAGAAACATCTACTTCATCTATCGATTCTGTTGTTGCAATAACCCCAGCCATACTTCTCGCAGAGAGCCATTAGCATATCAACATGCAACCGTATAATGCTGAATCATCTATGCAAATACCTATCACTCAAACGCCTTCCGAGAAACGATGACAGGAGGGCTTCTCGGCACCGATGACCGAGCGGTCAAGATTCACCATTTGGTGAAAGCGCCGGAAAATACACCGGAATCAATTCGCTTCCGTGAATCATGGGACGCCTCTAAGCCGGCTACCGTTTACACTACTCCTGAACGTCTGCCTGATGGTACTCCATGCACAGCAGTCACGGTGATTCTTCGAACTAGGGGATGTGAATGGTGGTGGAAGAGTGGTTGCACTTTCTGTGGTTACTTCAACGATGTACGTGACGATGTAACAAGTGAAGATTTGCATGCCCAATGGGAAGAAGCAAAACGACGAACCAATGATTTCGAAGATTGTAAAATGGTAAAGGTCTACACTTCTGGAACCTTCTTTGAAGATCGAGAAAATCCCGCGGATTGGCAGGAAACTGTCCTTCGAGAAACTTACGAAAGAGGGCTTCATTTAGTTATTGAAGCACAAGCACATCTTTGCAAGGAGGAAAAAATCCAATGGGTTGCAGAACAACATCCAGGGTGTACCGTTGCAATAGGTTTGGAAGCCTACGATGATAATGTCCTTCGATTCCATTGCAACAAGGGCTTCAATACAAAACAATGGCACCGTGCTGCAGATAATTTACGAAAATACGGCTTGAGAGTGAAGACATATCTTCTATTCAAACCACCATTCATGAGCGAAGGTGATGCAATTGCCCAGACAGGGAAATGGATTCGGGCTGTGGCCCCCTTATCTGATGAAATCTCAATTAATCCGATGAACATCCAAAAGAAAACAATCGTGGATCGGATTCATCGCGCTCGACATTACCGTCCTCCTTGGCTGTGGAGTCTCATTCAACTCATCGAAGATGTGCATGATGATGTTCAACCAGTATCGGCGGAAAAAGCCGGTACGGGAACACGTGTTATCATCCATCCCACAGCGGCAGGAATGATTCGAGGATCGCACAATTGTGGGACCTGTGATAGAGAGGCTGCGGCAGCCATTGAACGGTACAGCGTTTCCGCAGATTTACGTGAATTCGAGGGTATTGATTGCGAATGCCGAACTCACTGGCATACAGAAATCAAACTTGACCAATCGCTACCTACTCCTATGGGAATTGGGCGTAATCGAAGAGCACCTGTAACAGACATTCTTCGAGCGCCTTGATCTGATTCCTTCATCCCTTTTAGACCATTGATACCGCCCAACGCTTAAGGGCGGCAGAATGGTGGCAAAGAATGCTCAACTGTGAGTGTTTCTTGGGGGACCAATTAATGGAAGACGACGGCGGATACGGCCTGCTTGATTACATGCGCTCAGATGAGGAACCTGAACTTGGGAGAACTGTCGTTAGTTTCGGAGCTGTCGCACTGCTCTTATTTCTTGTTCTGTATGAGATTCTATTCCCTGGACACGGCCTTCCAGTAATCAGTGATGTCGTACCTCTTGTGATTGGAGTAATGGACAGCAGTATCTGGTTCTTCATCCTTGGAATCATGTTAGGTTTATTCTCTATCTTGGCGAACGTTTTGTTCAGGGCGGTACAGGAGTGAAGTGATACAATGGATACAATCATTCAGATGATGCTAATCTTTTGGGGGGTCCTAGTTCTCTTTGCATGGCTTCTACGCAATGGCATGGGATTCGTTGGTGATGCTCTCGCTGGCATGACCGGATTTATGCTTGGAAAAGCGCTTGGCCCTGGTGCAACCTTGTTAGAAGGGCGCTCTGGCAGCGCGTCCTCAAGTTGGATTCATCATGGACTAGTTTGGCTTTTTGTCGGTGCGAGTATCACTTTCGTAGACCTCTGGCTTGGACATTCTCCAAACGATCTCTACAGCCTACAATCATGGAGTTGGGACATTACTGGTGACTCTGCCTTTGTACCCTCTGTATTCGCAACCTTTGCTGGCGGCATACACATGATGCTCATCGGTGCAGCACTCCACATAATTCCGCGATTGGCAAATCATCCTCTCGCATCAGAAGGAAATGCTGGTCTGATGGCAATGGTGACCTCATTGGGTGTTTTTACCGCAATTATCGGTACTCAATTTGGCAACGATATCGGAGATCTAGTCGCTTTTGGCGGAAATTCATTGGTTGCATTGGCCGCCCTTGCCATCATCGCAAATGTTCTACTAACAGTCAGGGAACAAGAAGGACGGATTGAGATTCCACAATGGTTCTTCCTATTCGGTATGATTGGCTACTTTGCTGCACAGATTGGATTCATTGTGAATGGACCCGATAATGCATCTACTACGCTTTGGATGATGCTCATGCTCCAAAGTGGAATCTACTTTGGTGGTGCGGCATTCGGACTTGTTTACTATGCAATTCCTGCAAGCACAGGACAGCCGCTACCAAGTCGTTCTCTGATTGGTTTGACGTTAATTGGCACAATCCTAACTGTATCTCCTAGTGGTTATGACCCTGCATTACTTGGATTCGCTGACATCGCACTGGGCCCTCTAGACCATGGTGTAACCAGTGGCCTTAGCCTCGCAACATGTGGTACTGATGCTTCCTGCACCGGAACCTTGGTACTCTCCACATTGATGGCGCTGTCTGTTCCAGTCACATTCATGTTCGCAGGTAACGTACTCACTGCAATCCGTCGCAGTGGTGCTTTGTTTGAAGATACAGCCCTGACGATGATTGCCTTCGGCGCACTAATGACGCCTATCTTCGCTATTGCATCTCTATTCACTACTCTAGACTCTATTTCAGGTTCTGGTGAACTCGCAACTGCAATGTCGAGCATTCGCCTCGGTTCTCTATGGGGCTCTTACATTCCGCTTATTCTAGGTGGTGTCCTCGCTATCCTACCTGATATTACAGGACGTGAACTTGACAGTCAGAAAGAAGGGCGTCGAGCAACTTACTTCCTTGCTGTAGGATCTATTGGTGCCTTCGTATTCTCATTAGTTGCCGACTTCGCAAACATCTCTTTTGCTGAAGCAATGGTTCTCGCTGAGACAGAAATTGAAGGAGCTGTGAGCAGCACAGCGAGCGAACTAATGCCAATTTCCTCTGTTTTATTCTATGGTGCTGTTATTGGTGTCTTGTTCATCACTCAGAATGTTATCAGAAGTGCCTCAACGGGCGCACCTGCTGGAACACTCGAACCACGATTCGATGTTCTCGGACCCAGTGACTACGTTCTCGCCGGACCTACAACTGTGCGAGATCTCCTTACTGCTGGGCTAACACTCGATACAATGATCTCTCCAGAAAACAGTGACGAAGAGGATGATAACGTGGGCCCTACACACCTCTCAGAAGAGGAGTGAACTGACCCCATGAAGATCGGTTTGGTTGGCAAACCAAACGTTGGAAAGTCGACTACTTTCGCAGCATTGACCGAAACCTCGGTAGAGATTGCAAACTATCCTTTCACTACAATAGATGCAAATGTCGGTGTTGCTTGGCTCCCACTGAAATCTGATTGTGCCTGCAAAGAACTCGTTGACAAGGCCGAAGTGGATGGTCGTCCCTTTGAATCAGATGAATTACGAGAAGGCAGTGTTTGTACGCCTCGTTCTGGTTCATGCTTGAGGTTTCGTCGAATCGTTCCAGTAACTCTTGTCGATGTTGCGGGACTTGTTCCCGGAGCACACAGTGGCCGAGGACGTGGAAATCAATTTCTGTCTGATCTCGCTAATTGTGATGCTCTAATCCAAGTCATAGATGCTTCAGGGACTACTGATCTAGAGGGCAATCCCTCTGGAAAAGGGGCATGTGACCCAATAGAGGAGCATGACTTTCTCATCGGGGAACTTGATGCGTGGATTGCTAATATCTTGACTGGGTCTTGGTCCAGAGGTGCAAGACGAGCCCAAGCAGAGGGACAGAATGCTTTGGTTCGTTACATCCATGATCAGTTGAGTGGACTCGGAGCCACTGAATCCGTTGTATCTCAGACTCTCAATGCCTTCACCTCTGAACATCCTGACCTCCCAGTTCCCTGGTCTTGGCCTGATGATATAGTTCGCAGTTTAGCAGCAAAATTTCGTCAGAAGCTCTTTCCAGTACATATCGCGGCTAACAAAGCAGATCTCACATCACCTGAAACTTGGTTATCGCTCCAGAAGAAAGTTGAGGATCAAGGAGGACTCATTCAAGCTACGTCAGCTGAGACAGAACTTGCACTTCGTCGAGCCGCCAAGGCTGGAGCAATAGACTATCGGCCAGGAGATAATTGCTTTTCTATCTGTGAAGATGCTGAAATCAATGATGCTCAACGCAAAGGACTCGATGCGCTACAGAAGCGAGTTGACATACTCGGTGATACAGGAGTTGTCTCCTTACTATCTGCTGTCGTATTCAATCGATTGAATCGTATCGTGGCTTATCCGGTTCAAGACGAATCAAAGTGGATTGATGGTGAAGGACGTATCCTGCCAGATGCCCTTCTTGTGAAACAGGGTGCTACAGCAAAAGATCTAGCCTACGCAGTTCACACCGATTT
>PATC01000017.1 GCA_002712285.1 Methanobacteriota archaeon | reverse complement strand
GAATCATCAAGTCCGATACATCCTCCATCATCAATCCGGGGATAGGCTCCCATCGTTTCAGAGGTTGGGTGCCCGGTGGCTATTTGCATTGAAAGATGCTGGACGAGGATATGGATGCGCGATACTCTTGGGCTGATAGTGTCGACGATGATCATCTCGATCTAAGATGGAGGGTTCTCCGTATTGGTCTTCCTCGTGAAACAGCACATTACCATGGGATCGATGAGGACCCTGAAACAAGATTTGTTGTTGCACACATGGGAGACAAAATGGTTGGTTGTGCAACGTTGCAAACAGATCCCCGAGATGGTGCAATTTACCGTATTCGAGGAATGGCTGTAGATGAGAATGCTCGAAATCACGGTATTGGAACAAAAATCGTAAATTTTCTACAAGAATTCGCAACTTCTCAAAATACTGGAATCTGGTGTAATGCTAGGATTCGGGCTGTACCAATGTACCAACGATGTGGATTCGTAATCGTCTCCGACCTTTTTGAGATTGAAGGGATTGGTCCGCATCACGACATGGAATGGGTGCCAGAAGATTGATCCTTCTCAATTGCATCCATCGCTTGTTCTGTTGAACCACCATCAAGGATAATTTGAATTCCTGGAAGATGGCGATCGAACGTTGCTAAATTCGTATGTATAATATTTCGAATCATATTATGTTTCAAATTCACGCTCTCCAAATCTAATGCAGTTTTGTAATTCAATTCTCCATCAGTAACATCCAATTCAAAATTTCCAACAACTAATCGATAATTTACCATCGTGATGAATCTCATCATTGTGTCAATTCGATTAGGAGAAATATTTTCACTTAATGAAGAATAAAAAATCATCTGCTCCTCTAATTCACGAGTCTGAATCATACAATGCCAGTCACCATTTACTCCTTCAAAACCAAGAGCTATGGTACTATGGTCAAGTAAAACTTCGAAATTCCATTCATTATCTTCTAAATAATCACGAGCGTTTTCTAAAAGTGGTGATTTTTCAAAACTCGATTCTTTTTCGTATAGTTTCTCAACCCCACGATCAATATCTTGAGGTAATTCATCCTTGAGATATGAACGAATTCTTTCACTAAGCATTGGACTTGGTTCATACGAAGAACTGCGCAATGTAGACGATAATGTCTGAAATTTCTCAAGAATTTCATCGGGGGAATCTATCTCAAAACTCTGATCAGAGCCGGCGGACATTCCTTCTTCCCGCATACTTTTCCCCATCAGGATATATCAACCGGACAGTTATATCACTATCTTGAATTAGATTTCTAATTCAATATTCAAATTTTGGATCAATTCCTTGTATCGATTTCGGATTGTTACCTCTGTAACTCCTGCAACTTCAGCTACTTCTCGCTGGGTTCGTCGTTTGCCACAAAGAACAGATGCGATGTAAATAATCGAGGCTGCAATTCCCGTTGGCCCTCGGCCACTAGTCAATTCTTTTTCTTGGGCCTTTTGAATCAGTTCGTATGCCTTAGATTGTACCTCTGCATCGAGATCAAGTCCAGAACAGAATCGAGGGATATACATCTCAGGAGTTGTATGAGGGATTTTCATACGGAGTTCTCTAACCATGAAACGGTAAGTGCGCCCAATTTCCTTCCGACCAGTCCGCGATGCAGTACTAATTTCATCAAGAGTTCGAGGGTTTCCGCACTGTCTACAAGCTGCGTAAAGGCTGGCAGCAGCAACTCCTTCGATAGAGCGTCCACGAATAAGGCGAGCTTCTACTGCTCGCTTATAGTTGACAGCAGCAGCTTCACGAATTGATTTTGGTAGGTTAAGCCGACTAGCCATTCGATCTAATTCTGCAAGCGCCATGGCAAGATTTCGCTCTGTCGCATTAGAAACACGAGAGCGTTTCTGCCACTTCCTCATTCGATAAAATTGACTTCGATATCTAGAGGAGATTGTCTTGCCAGAGTAGTCCTTATTCTGCCAATCAATATCAGTAGAAAGTCCCTTATCGTGAAGCATTACTGTCATCGGTGCCCCGGTTCTAGCCCTCTGATCTCCCTGTTCAGGACTGAAAACACGCCATTCAGCGCCCTGATCAATGACATTATCCTCTACTACCAAGCCGCACATAGAGCATACAATTTCTCCACGTGTCTCATCCCGGTCAAGGTCTCTGCTTCCACATTCTGGACATTTGACGATATCTTCCACTTGTGCATCAGACAATTGAATCATCTCCGAAGATATTATTGCTCGGATGGCTAATGTATTTAAATCCTTAGGGTTATTTTATCAGTGATTTGAATTCTAATAATATGGAGTTTTCAATCAAATTTACAACGGCTAATGGTCAAATAGGCTGAACTCATGGTAAGGCTGGTGAAACCACATGACAAAGGTCTGGCCCCCTGAATCAATCAAGCTAGACCCTAGTGATCGGGTACTGTTTCTTACCAAGGATCTGGACCTGATTCGTGAACAACTATACAATGGACTGAACCTCAAAATGAAAGATTTCACTATCGATGATTTACTAGATGACATCAATACCGATGTGATGACTCCTGCATGGGTTTGCTTTGACCATGATCCTGCTAAGATCGCAGAGAATGCATATGCTGGCTTACTCCATGAAGGAGTGCGTGTTTTCAATCAAGGAGCTTTGAAAGAAGGTGGTTTCAAAGTGATAGTAAGTGGACATCGAAAGGGAACTGGGAGTAGTCGTGAAACAGCCCCTCAGTGCGAACGATGGTCTGGAATTCGGATTGTAATCGCAGCATCGTTTGCACCCATTCATGAACGAAATAACATCAATCTTGGACAAGTTATGGGTAATCACCAAATGTTGGAGAGATTGCAAAATGGTGATTCAATTCCACTCGCTGAGTTCACAGAACAATACGACCCAGTCACTAAGTTAATTCTGGAAAATGGAGGGATTCTGCCTTTCGCTAAGAAATTGAAAGATGGAGGTGTAGAGTTGCCGCCTGTTTCTACTGCACGACGAGGCATGACAATGGCGGAGAAAATTATTGCAAAGAAATTGATTGGCCGCGATGGAGCTACATGCTTCGTTTCTCCAGGAGATGCTGTCCTAGCAACTGTTGATGGAGGTTACAGTCATGAATTTACTACTGCTCAAGTTCACAATTTTCTCACAGCAGAATATGGTTCAGATTACACACTACCAAATCCACCTAAATTTGCGGTCTTCGAGGACCATTTGCTCTATGCAACAGATGTACCAAGATTTGGACCATTTATCGATAAAATTCAGATGTTGCGAGATTTACAGGTAACATTCCAACAACATACCGGTGTGCGCGATTACTCTGCGAAGGACGGTGTGAGTCCAGGTATTTGTCATCAAGTGGCACGGGAGGAATTTATTGATGTTGGCGATTTTATCCAAGCAACAGATAGTCATACGTGTATGGGAGGGGCTTCGAATGCGTTGACTTATGGCGTTGGATCAACAGAATATGCTAACCTAGTCCACAATCAATTTGCCTTCGTTAAAGTTCCTGAAAGCATCCGATTTGAATTGACTGGAGAATTAAATCCAGGATGCACCGCCAAAGATGTCATCCTCCACATTCTGTGGCATTATGCAAAACACTCGGATACATTAGACCGTTCCATGGAATTCGGTGGACCTGGACTTGCTTCTATCTCTATGGATGAGCGAGCAACTTTGTGCAATATGGCGACAGAATGTAGTGCTAAAACTGGAATCTGTGATCCTGACCAATTAACCATTGATTGGTTGTTGGAACGGCGGAATGATTTGGATGAGGAACAAATTAGGGATGCGTTTGTATTCCCCGATGACGATGCAGTATATCATGGAGGAATACACGCCATCGATCTCAACAAAATTAGACCGATGGTAGCTCATCCCGGAAATCCTGACAAGGGGATTCCATCAGATCCAACTAATGGAGCATATATCGATGAAATTGGAACTGTTCCTATCGATATTGCCTATGCTGGATCATGTACTGCAGGAAAAGATGACGATTTCTCTTACTATGCAAAAGTCGCAACGGCAGCACGAAATGCTGGGTTGAAAGTCGCGGATGGAGTTGAATGTTACATTCAATTTGGTTCAGGGTCCGTCAAGGAACTTTCTGAACGGATGGGATGGACTGCTCTCTTCAAAGAGGTAGGTATTCAGCTGATAGATCCAGGGTGTGGCGCTTGTATCGGAGCTGGCCCGGGTATCAGCGATGACCCGAGCCAAGTTACTATTTCAGCGATTAATCGTAACTTCCAGGGTCGGTCGGGTCCAGGTCAATTGTATCTAGCTAGTCCACTAACTGTGATGGTTAGTGCATTTACGGGCCAAATCACTGCGTGGCACCCTGAGATATTCTCAGATATTTGACTAGAAGGGATCGAATTGGATCGAAGAGAACCAATGGCATTACTCTGGGAAATTTCTCATGACCTACTAGCAGAACTAGTTCAGATTGGAATTACTCATGCTCCATTTCCTCCGCCACCACATCTGTTCGAAGGAATACCTGTAATCGAGCCTGCTCCAGATACTATCGCACAACAAGCCATAACCGTAGACGTGTTAGATAAAGCAGGCTTCAAACGGATAATTGCCTCCTATCTTGAAACAGAAAGACCTGATTATGTTCGGCGTGCAATCGATGAGGAAAGAGTCCTCAATAAATACATCCTTGAAACACAAGACAGGATAGCAGATCATTTTCTCAAGGAGAGAATTAGTGAATGGTTGCGAGCCGGACTCGATGAAATCACACCAGATTCAGATCGATGGTTTTGGGGAATGGCATTATTCACAGGGGCCTGTATTCTACGTCCTTCATGTATCCAAGAAGATGGCTTTCATCTCCTTGAATCAATAGCTCTAGGACGACCTCCTGGCAGATGGCAAACAAGAGTTGCATCTGGGCCCCACCACCTCGATTGGAATGGGCTGGAAAGCGACGAAGAAACTGTTGAAATCCATATTGACGGCGCGATTGCTGCTGCTTGGTTACTCGACATTGTGGATTCAGTAGGAAACTCTCCTCTTCCTGAGGCTTGGTGGATAGAACTTGTCAATCGAAGTCATCTCTATGTTCCACTTAGAATGGGAGAGAGAATAGAAAAGAGATTTACTGGTACTGAATGGTCCTCAATTTTGATCCAAATTATCCCACATCTTCTTCGAATTGATACGTATCAAGCAGAGGCTATCGTAAACGAAATCCTTGCATCAGGGGGAGAAAAAGAACGCATAGAGATTGCTTCACTTGCAGAACGTATCGTTTCAGAATCAATCCAAATTGCGAAGTTGATTATTGATGCCAGTATTGACGAAGAAAATGATGCTGCTGTAATTGCAACCAGTGCCTTATCCATTCTTGCTCACCATGACCCTTCAGCATTTATGTCGAGAGCAATGAAAGTCAGTCAGCATAGAAATCCTCGAGTCAGAAGGAGATTTGTAGATTCAGGTCTGAGAATGGCGATGCAAATTGATCCGATAGACAAAAAAGGAATTCTTGTGAATTTGATTAAGTTTAATGATGAAAATTCACGCATTAGAGTAGAACGTTTTGCGAAAGAAATGGCCCAAATGAATCCAGATGCTGGGATAACATTAGTTGACCGTCTTGCCAAAGTCGGAATTGAATTTCGACTGTCTGAATAATCAGGAACAACCGGTAGTTTCGCCGCATTCATTACACTTGAGACATGTTCCATTACGAACCATTTGACTACCTCCACAGTTCGTACAAATGTCGCCTGTAAAACCAAGAGCTCGTGCACTACGCATCGCATTCTCCTCTGCACTAAGGTCAGAATTAAATGGAATCTCTTCAGGTTCCTCAGCCTCTTGGATATTCATCACACTATCCAATGTAGTTTGTACGTTACGTTGAGACCCTTTTGTTCGAGATACTCCATCCGGAGTGGATTCTGGACGGCTAATTGAAGTCGTATCCAGATCTTCTTCTGTAACGTGCGCAAGGTCGTCACGGTTGAGATGGGTAATTGCAAGTTCTCTGAATATGTAATCCACAATGGATGTAGCCATCTTGACACGACCTGATCCACCTACTACCATGCCACTAGGCTCAAACTTCTGGAAAGTGAAAGACTTAACGAACGCCTCAAGAGGAACGCCATATTGAAGTCCAATCGATACTGCAATTGCAAATTGATTGAGCAAGGAGCGCCAAGCAGCCCCTTCTTTTGATGTTGTAATCATCATTTCTCCGAGGCGACCATCCTCATACATGCTTGATGAGAGATATACTGTATGGCCTCCTACTCGTGCCTTCATGACTTGTGATTCACGTACGTCTGGTAGAGGGCGTCTTGTTGCGATATAATTCTGGACAAAGGATTCTGCGATTGGTTGTGCTTGATCAGCAGGTAAAGGTAAGGCTGCCTTGACCTGTTCAACTGCCTGTTCTGTGGTCATATTGGACGAAGAATTCTCTTCCACTTCATCCGTCGATGATGTATCAACAAGTTTGTTCATCAATGGCTGAGAAAGTTTGCTCTGATCTCGATATACTGCAGTTGCTTTATTCATTGTTGAATGCGAAAGATTGTACACTTCTCTAATATCTTGAATGGTAGCATCTGATGGGAGATTTACGGTCTTTGATATCGCACCAGAGATGAATGGTTGCGCTGCCGCCATCATTCGAACATGGGCCGGCCACGCAATCGAACGTGTTCCATACTTCCCACCAGGTGTTGCACAGTCGAATACTTCGAGATGTTCGTCCTTGAGATGAGGAGCGCCTTCTATGGTCATTCGACCAAAGACATGGTCATTTGCACTGTCAATTTCACTAGACGTGAATCCTATGTGTTTTAGCACATCAAAGAAAGGATTCTCAATTTCTTCTTGATTTAATTCGAGGATTTCGCTGCAGAAGGACTCACCCAAACTCCTAGGACTGAAAGCGCCACGGATGTCATAGGCCCCACCAATCGCATCTTCAACTCGAGCAAATTCTGCTTCTGTGAATCCTGATTTCATTAGTCGTTCACGAGTCAGTGATTCACAGCGTTCAATGCTATTTGTCCCCATAACATAAGACTCAATATCATTGATTTCTTCATCATTGTAACCAAGTTCGGAAAGAGCAAGTTTCACACCATTATTGATAATTTTCAACATGCCCCCACCAGCAAGGGATTTGAACTGGATTAGAGAAAACGATGGTTCTACTCCTGTGGTATCACAAGCCATTACCAGACCTATGGTGCCAGTAGGTGCAATTACTGTGGTCTGAGCGTTTCTAAAACCATATTCAGAGCCTAGATTCAGTGCGCGGTCCCAAGACTCGCGAGCTGCATCAAGGAGATCGTCAGGACAAAGAGAGGATTCGATTCCCAATGGTTTCACACTAAGACCTTCATATTCTTTGGACTCAGCATCATACGCAGCACGGCGATGATTACGAATCACTCGAAGCATGTGCTCTCTGTTTTCTTCATAACGAGGGAATGGACCTAGAATACTAGCGAGTTCGGCGCTGGTTGCATAGGATTCTCCACACATAATTGCAGTGAGAGCCCCACAGATTGAACGAGCCCTGTCATCGTCGTATGGTATTCCCATATGCATGAGTAATGAACCCAAATTACAGTATCCAAGACCAAGAGTTCTGTACTCATACGACTTTTGAGCAATTTCTGCTGATGGGAACTGTGCCATTAAAACAGATATCTCAAGGGTCGCGGTCCAAAGACGAACACTGTGTTGAAAATCCTCAATTTGGAAAGTTCGAGAGTTAGTATCGTAATACTCTAGAAGATTAATGCTAGCTAAATTGCAAGCCGTATCATCCAAAAACATGTACTCTGAACAGGGATTAGATCCGTTAATACGTCCACCTTCAGGACAGGTGTGCCATTCATTGATTGTAGAGTCGAATTGAACGCCGGGGTCTGCACAAGCCCAAGCAGTGTAGGCAATCTGATCCCAGAGTTGCTGCGCTGGAAGAGTCTTGCATGGTTCAGGATCGCGTCCCTCAGCAAGTGCTTTCTCCTTCTCGGTTCTCCAGATAAGATTCCAATCCTTACCGGCTTCAACTGCTTCCATGAATTCATTTGGCACTCGTACTGAATTGTTGCTATTTTGGCCAGATACGGTTATGTAACCCTCACCCTGCCAATCTGAATCAAATATCTGGAAATCAACCGAGCGCCAACCTTGATTTGCAAGATCGATAATACGCTTGATATGTGGTTCTGGAACATTTTCCTTTACTGCCTCAATCATAGCATGCTTGAGTGTATCATTTGATGATGGATCAGTTGATGCAATCTCTGCACCATCTTCCCACATTGCTTCAAGAAGAGAATTTGCATGCTTCTGGAGATGGTTACTACCTATGATTAGAGCCGATACTTTCTCTTCTTCAGATGCCTTCCAATTGATGTACTCCTCGATATCAGGGTGATCTAAATCAAGAGTGACCATTTTTGCTGCTCGACGGGTTGTACCTCCTGATTTGATAGCCCCTGCAGCCCGGTCACCGATTTTAAGGAATGAAAGTAGGCCAGATGAGCGACCTCCTCCAGAAAGGGGTTCGTCCTTGCCTCGAATGTTGCTGAAGTTTGAGCCTGTGCCTGAACCGAATTTGAATAAGAGAGCTTCCCGCTCCCAAAGCCCCATGATAGACTCTGTTCCTCCAACTAGTGAATCCGATACACTCTGAATAAAACACGCATGCGGTTGAGGATGTTCATACGAATTCACGGATTCTGTTAGTATACCAGTATCTGGATCGACATACTTGTGCCCTTGTGGATTGCCTTCGATACCGTATGCCCAATGTAGGCCTGTATTGAACCACTGTGGGCTATTTGGAGCTGAGCGTTGGCTTGCAACCATGTAGCACATTTCATCGAAATAAGATCGGGCGTCTGTTTCGGAGGCAAAATACCCGTGCTTCCAACCCCAGTATGTCCAAGTCCCCGCAAGGCGACGGAACATCTGGCGGAAATCTTTCTCTGCGCAGTAACGATCTTTGGGATCCATGGACTGTAATTTCTCTTCATCTGGGGCTGAACGTTGGAGCCAAGTTGGGACCCCTTCTTCCGGAACAGGACGGAGGGCAGAGGGGACGCCCGCCTTTCGGAGATATTTCTGAGCAGCAACAGTGCCAGGTACACCTTCAAAACCAACAGGAAATGATACATCTTCCATAGTATCAGCAATTGTACCATCAAGATTCTTGATACGAATATCTGTAGACATCCATTCAAAGGCATCGAATGGGTCATCACCAAGAGTGGTGAATCTACGCTCAATACTCATCCCGCTTGTTCCATCGTTGCTTCCATTCATCGTAGTTTGCATGCCTTATTCACCTCTCTTAATGTCCATACCAGTTCGCTGCGCGATGTTATCTGAGCGCGGGAATCTCATGGCTCAATCGATAGTTAATGATGATTTAGGGAAGGACCTGTTCTATTGGTTATTCCTCAATGCAATTCAGTTACCCGGAAGAACAACATAATGATTGAAAAAAAAGTGTTTTTCTTACACTCTGGAACAAGATGGTTTGAACAACCACCGATGTTTGTCGGTTATTATGGACGGGGAGAATGAGGAAGAAGAGTTTGGTTTGCCTAGTGCTTCAGTCGAATCAGAAGACCACAGTGATGTCGACCCCTTTGAGGAGCTCGGTATCGGTTCACGAACCAATACAGGTTCAACAGGAAATAATGCAGAGCAAGAGTATGATGCGCTCTCAGATTTAATGGATGATGGCGACGATGGAGACTCTAATTTCGACTATGAAACTGTAGATATTGGAGATACTAATTCTAAAATGTCAAATGACCAAAATATGGATGATGCAGAAAGTACCTATGTGATGCTTCTACAGACGGTTTGGGTTGATGGTATTCTTGATCCTGCTGAAGTAAGACTCCTTGCAAAGAAGCGAACTGAACTTGGAATAAGTTTTGAGCGCCACTTGCAATTAGTTGACCAACTAATTGGGTGATAGAATGGTTCATCCATACTCAATCGGACTTAGTTATGGTTGGTCTGATGATGCCTTGAATGAAGAAGGTCATAACTTACTAAATCGCTTAGCTGGTTTACTTGGAATCGAATATCATACAAGAGAATCTCTGGAAATGGAACATGTGGAAACAATGCCTTTGATTTCCCAAGGAGTCGGTGCCGGGGTATCCGCACTCCGATCTTATGTACATGAACTAGAATCTTGGTTTTCGGAAGAAGGAGAAAAGTTTGCTCGATGTCTTGGCCGCTCGGCACTTGATGTGGGTTTGACTCGAAATGGTTGGAAGGAAACATTCGCTTGGATGGAAGGTGTTGGCCTAGGTCGCGCATTTGCTGAAGGAGCTTGGATAGAAACGGAGGTAAGTGAAGTGAGTGATTTACCGGAGTTCTTCAATCACCCCAAGAAGTTACTAGGCCTCTGATTATGAATGGATTTTCATCGTCCAATCAAGCGTCGTTTCTCCACCAAGAATTGTTGCACCGACCGAGCAATATTTCTCATGACTTTGGTGAATTAAACGCTTTACCAATTTCTCAGGTACATCTCCTTCAATGACGTAATGCATTCGTACTGCTGTCAATTTCCGAGGAGGAGACTCTGCTCGATCGACATCGACTTCAACCCAAGCCGCCCGTACATTCTCCATCCTATCCTTGAGACCAACAACAACATCAATCATTGAACATGCACCGTGAGAAAGGATGAGTAGTTGCATTGGACTCGCTGTATCTTCTGTATGCATCATGACGCGCTTACCATCGCTCGTAATTCCAAGCATCTCTTCCCCTTGCGTCCATTCAACTCTGCTCGCCATGGATGTGGCACTCAAGCAGAGGTCATTAGGGTTCAGATGGTTACTTCTCCATCCGGTTCATTGATGAACAAGGCAATGATGCCTCGGCCATGGACCCGAAGAAGGCTGCGATTACGATGCAGAGTGGACAATTGAATGTACCAAACAATCCGGTTGTTCATTACATCGAAGGAGATGGTATTGGGATTGATATTACTCCTGTAATGATTGATGTCGTCAATGCCGCTGTCGAGAAAGCTTACAGTGGTGAAAAAGAAATTGTTTGGAACGAAGTTCTCGCTGGAGAGAAGGCTTTCAACACCACAGGTGAATGGCTCCCTGAAGACACTCTAGATGCAATTCGTTCTGGTCTTGTTTCGATCAAAGGGCCGCTGACTACCCCTGTTGGAGGGGGGATCCGGAGTCTCAATGTTGCTCTTCGACAAAAGTTGGACCTCTATGCATGCGTACGGCCAGTGCGATGGTACTCTGGAACTCCGAGCCCAGTGAGAGACCCTGGATCTGTAGACATGATCATCTTCCGTGAGAATAGCGAAGACGTCTATGCCGGTATTGAATGGGAAGCGGGTTCTGAAGAGGTTCAGAAGGTAATCTCATTCCTTCAGAATGAAATGGGTGTGGATAAAATTCGATTTCCAGAAACTTCGGGTATCGGTATCAAGCCAATTAGCAAAGAGGGGACTGCTCGTATTGTCCGAGCTGCAATTCAGTATGCGATTGATGAGGACAAACCTAGCGTTACTCTAGTCCACAAAGGGAATATCATGAAATTCACTGAAGGAGGTTTCAGAGATTGGGGTTACTCTCTAGCAAAGGAAGAATTCGGTGCACAAGAGCTCGATGGTGGGCCATGGTGTACTCTCAAGAATCCAAATACTGGCAACACGATTGTAATCAAGGATGTGATTGCAGATGCGATGCTTCAACAAGTCCTAACCCGGCCAAAGGAGTATACTGTACTCGCAACGATGAACCTCAATGGCGACTACATCTCTGATGCGCTTGCTGCTCAAGTAGGTGGTATTGGAATTGCTCCAGGAGCGAATATCAACTACGACACTGGGATTTCAATCTTCGAAGCAACCCATGGTACTGCACCAAAGTACACAGGACAAGACAAAGTCAATCCAGGTTCACTAATTCTTTCCGCCGAAATGATGCTGCGTCACATGGGATGGGGTGAGGCTGCTGATCTCATTGTGAAGGGTATGGAAGGAGCAATTTCAGCTAAAACTGTAACTTATGATTTCGAACGACTAATGGATGATGCTACGCTTCTCAAATGNAGTGAATTTGGTNCNGCAATCATCTCATNCATGTGATNNATTGANTNNAACNATGGAANAGCAACGNNTTCGCCTGATCTCGATTGCNNTCATGNTACCAATGATGATNGCNCCNGTCTATCTNAATGGNNCACGNTACCTCTACCTCTANGCNACTCAATGGTCGATTGAACTAGCNACCCTTTCTGTAGTNCTTGCTTTCCTACATGGCTACTGGCCNGAAANTAATCTGATTCGANGNGGGGCAGATGTTACNCTTGGTACAGCTATTTGTTTNGCATTCGGAACTATGGTNGGATTTTGGTCNGCGTTTGCCAGAGTTTACTTTCCCGTAATNTCAATTGGATGGGTNATTGCACTTTCAATATCCCATATTGTTCCTCAGACAATCCTACTAATGGAATGGAGGCGTTCAGAAAANGATCCTTTGTGGTGGCATGGCCTCATAGGTGGAGGNATTGCCCTAATCTATGTTGTAATCGATTGGTATAGGGTTGTAATCCTTGAAATAAACACCACATACGAGTTTCTTTCTTGGGAAACAATCGATTCNTATGTGAAATCTGCTGNATTCGTATTTGGTTCTGTCTTGTTGTATCTCCTAATGCTCCGTGGACGAAGGCTGATGAACCCTAGTCCAACNTAGACGAGCATGGTTGAGCGCCCCCGAGGTACACGTGACTTCGGTGTGAAAGAAATGGCAGAGCGTTTAGCGCTTGAGCGTGAACTCGATAACGTTGCTAATTGTCANGGATATAATCGNGTGCAAACACCAATCTTCGAACGTCTNNATTTGTTCACAGCAAAATCTGGGCCTGAAGTTNTCAATCAATTGTATACGTTCAAGGATCGATCTGATCGAGATTTAACACTTCGTCCTGAATTAACAGCCCCCGTTATGCGAATGGTTGTGGATTCAATGCGTGCCGATGCCAAGCCACTTCGACTATCTTACTTCGGGCAATGTTTTCGATATGAAGAATCCAAAAANGGACGGTACAGGGAATTCTACCAATACGGTATCGAACACATTGGAGCTTCTGGACCACTAGTTGAGGCAGAAGTAATAGCACTCGCTATTCGGATGATGCAGGCCACGGGATTACAGGACTGGACTGTCCGAATTGGACATGTGGGCGTCCTTAGGAGAATATTGGAGCAGGCAGGAATAGATGATTGGGGCGATTCGGAGGACTTTGTTGGCGATGCCATGCGCCTCCTTGACAAAGGAGATAATTCCGGATTTTGGGATATGTTCCAAGATAATATTGCAATGGATATTAGTGATGATTGGATGGATTTACTGGCAAATTTCGTTGGTGCTTCGGGAAAAATTCAGCGGGAAGGTGATCCTATAGAAACCGCTCGAGAGATGTTTCAAGGTGATGCAGGATGGCTCAAAACTTGGAGAGATATATTGGATGATTTTGAGGCAACTATTCGTGCCGTCGGGGCCTTAGCACCCACTCCCCCAAAACTCGAAATTGACTTTACTATTTCTCGCGGTCTAGATTACTACACTGGTATGGTCTTTGAGTTCCATGTAACCTCACTTGAAGGAGAAAGTCAGGTTCTCGGTGGTGGATCTTATCGTTTAATGCACTTATTCGATCAGCCTGATTTGGACCCATGTTGTGGATTTGGATTGGGTTTTGATAGAGTGTTACTAGCAATGGAAAATGAGGATGTTAGTATTCAGAAACAAGAGCGAGGACAAATCGCAGTGATTCCTCTCGGAGATGTCCACGCACAAGTCCTGCCAATTGTAGGAGAGTTACGAGACAAGGGTCACCAAGTTCACCTTGAGGTTCGAGATAGGGGGCTAAAACGAGCAATGCGCTGGGCAGATGGAATGGGTGTAGATTTGGTCATGATTATCGGTGAACGAGATATTGAGTCAGGAAATATCGAAATCAAACGATTAGCAGATGGATATACTGCTCAATCTAATCTAGATCTTGAATCAATAGATGAGGCCATTTCTAATCTCTTAGATTTAGGGTGAATCTGTATGGATGATGATTGGGCCGAGAGACAAGAGGATGATGATATCCAGCAGCGCTTGCAAGCACTTTCCGTAGCTGCTGAGAATGACGGAGAGCCACTCCGTTGGTTTGAGGACCTCTATGCCAGTGCTCACAGAGATTCTGAACATATTCCTTGGGCAAGGATGGGTGTTAATCCAATTCTAAAAAATGAGTTGGAACGCGAAGCTCTTCCACCAGGTCGTGCACTAATGGTGGGATGCGGACTTGGAGATGATGCTGTATATCTGGAAAAAATAGGCTGGGAAGTTGTTCCCTTTGATTTGTCCGATTCATGTATTGCTTGGTGTAAAGAACGGTTCTCAACCTCATCAGTTCATTGGGAAGTCGGAGATGTAACTAATCCTCCTGAAAGGTGGATTGGGAATTTCGATCTAGTGGTAGAAATACACATCTTGCAAGCAATACCTGCTGAAATACGAGAAGAAGCAGCAAATGTGCTTCCTACATTACTCAAACCCGGAGGTCGCTTGATTAGTATCGGGAGAGAAGCAACTGATCGGACCAAGGAAGTAATGACTCTGCCCTGGCCACTTTCTCGAAGATGGCTCATGGAAAAATTCTCTTCATTAGATGTGGTAATCTTCCAAGCAATTGTGCTTGAAGATTGGCCGGATATTGATCGATATGTCGGCGTCTGGCAACGAGCAGTTTAGTGCCCGCGTTTCATAACCCGCCGGAAAATATCTGGAATCTGAGATTGAACAAGAAGGGATTCTCCACTCGGATGGATGAATCTTAGTGAAGATGCATGCAAGCAGAGTCTCCCTATTTTAGCACGACCTTGGCCATGCATAGTATCGCCAACAACTGGTGCATTACGTGCAGCCATCTGAAGGCGAATTTGGGCTCTTCTTCCTGTCCTAATGTCAAGACGGACGATGGAATGTGTTTCTGATGTATCTTCGACTCTCCAATATGTAATTGCCTCCTTTGCGTTCGTAACATTACGATGTGGAGCGATTCTGACGCGAAGATCTTTCGACTCCTGAATCCAATCCCTAGCAAGTCCTGTTTCCTCTGGTAAATGTCCGAGAAGTATAGCATGATAGATCCTCTGAATGGAACGATCTGCAAACTGTTCCTGTAGTTGGCGTTTCGTCCGTTCATCCTTTGCAAATAGCATACATCCTGAAGTCTCTCGATCAAGACGGTGAACAATGAACACCCTGCCTCCCTCAATTGCAACATATTCGAAAGCACGAGCATGCATTGTATCCTTTTCTTTACCTTTGGAAGTGGCAACCGACAAGAGTCCTGCAGGTTTGTCAACTACGAGTAAGTGTTCATCCTCGTAGAGGATTGTTGGTAATTCAAGTGAGCTTCGAGACTGACGCTTTGGAGCGTCGCCCTGTGCACGAGGAAGAATCGAAACCTTCTGTCCCGCTGTTACTTGAGTTCGAGCAACTCGACATACTTCTCCTTCGACATGTACACGTCCATCGTCAATCATACGTCTAAGACGATTGCTAGTAGCGTTATCATGGACATTTCGGAGGATGCTTAGCAGATCGCTATCCACTTCAACTTGAACATCAATACGAGACATTTCACAACCACTGTGCCAACTCAATGGCATTCTTCGCAACACCCACACCAAGAGTTTCCTCAAGCGCACGAGCAAGTAAGGTGAAATCAGAATCACGGGTTGCTATCACCACAGCACCAACGCGTTCGAGACAATCAGAGGCAAGCTTCGATGCTGTCTTCATGATATCCAAATCCCCTGGCTCCGGGAAAATGCCATCCTCCGATATTTCCATGCCATTTTCAGTTTGAGTTGTTCTCTTGTCTGCACCGCCTCGACGTGCTTTGAAAATCGTTACCTGCTTGTAGATTGAATGATGTGTTTGCAAGAAATTGACAACGTCTGAGGTCTGAGCAAGAACTTGCTCGTGGAACCCTTCCTCCGCAGAAACTGACCAGTCTCTGAACTCTTCTAGGATACTATTGTGAATTTCTTCAAGAACTTGAGGCGTAATGATTGCATGATATGCTTCGATATTGATGTGACGACGGATATTGTAAATGAGGCTCAGTGCTTTTTGGGGTTCATATTCTCCGGTTTCCGTGTTCACAATTCTTGATCTAAATTCATTTAGAGCAGTAGAGGGTACAAAAGTTCGAATTTGGTTTGTATTCGCACGGTGACGGAGAATTTGGTGGAACATCAAAGATGAATTTGGATTCATCAAACCATTCCTGTCCACCGCCATTCTTCGTAAAATCTCCGATGAAAGACCGTCAAGCAAGAGATTAGTATCGATAACAATGAGAGGAGCAAGATTGAGAGATTTGAAGCCGCGTCGTTCTTTGACGGGGATTTGATTCTCATGTTGTTGATACATTGCATCCATTGATGCTTGTAAAGATGCTTGCTCACGAAGATTATAATGTGAACTAACACTAATTGCGTGCTCCATCATTCTCAATGCACGAAGTGGGTCATCAGATGCCACTTCATTCGCAATATTGTATACTTCAACAGGACGTGCAAAATCATTCAGAGCATTACGAAAGCGTGTCTCAATGTGATATCGACGGGACGACGTTATGCGTTGAATATGGTTCAGCGCTGCACGCACTCTTCCAAGGAATGGTTCCTCAGGCAAA